>CAZDRA010000079.1:0-19919 GCA_964507705.1 uncultured Roseivirgaceae bacterium
AAATGATAAGAATTAAAAATATTTTTTTCACGGCTGAAAATTACTTAAATAAGTTTTAATTTTAAAGCCAAAATTATACCAATGAAGGAGCTTGTCAAAAAGCTGCGGAAATATCAAATTCTAATTCGAAAGGCAATTAACAATCAAATGCAGGGAGATTTCCATTCTGTATTTAAAGGATCAGGCCTTGAATTTGATGATGTCCGAGCTTATCAATACGGAGATGATGTGAGAACCATTGACTGGAATGTTTCAGCCAAAGGGCATGGAACGTTTGTCAAGACGTTTAAAGAGGAAAAAGAGCAGATAGTATTTTTTCTTATCGACGTGAGTGCATCGCAGGATATTGGAAACCCCGGGCAACAAAAAATAGATATTGCCAAGGAAATTTGTGGAGTTTTATCACTATCGGCTGTTCAGGAACAAAGCCAGGTTGGGTTGATTTGTTTTTCGGATCAAAAAGAAAAATATGTGAAACCGGGCAAAGGAGAAAAACATGCATTTAGTTTTATCGCCGAGCTTATCCACCTTCTTCCTAAATCTCTTAAAACAGACATAGCAAAATCAATTTTATACGCACTTAATATTATAAAAAGAAAAAGCGTGATAATTATGATTTCAGATTTTATCGATGAAGGTTATGAGCATAACTTAAAAGCGCTGGCCTCAAAACATGACCTGGTAGTTATTCACATTAGTGACAAGAGAGAAACCCAATTACCCAGGTTGGGCATAGTACCCCTTTTGGATAATGAAAGTAAAAAGACCATCTGGACAAACACAAGTTCGCCTGGTTTCAGAAATAAATTGAAAGATACATTTGAAGGAAACCAGGAAAAACTGGAACAATTTTGCAGGAAGCAACGCGCCAATTATGTAAATATTTACACCGACGAAGACTACGTTTCCAAATTAATAAAGCTATTTAGGGTCAGGAATAAATCGAGGAAAATTGCATAATTTAAAAATAGCTCAACTTATCATCTTTTTTTTTAGTGTAAATGTCTGTTTGGCTCAAACGATAGTTCCAAAGGGTAGTTTCCTTGAGGGACAAACCAAAATCGGCGAGCCGGTATATTATAGTTTAACAGTCAGATATGAAAAAAATCTGAATATTCTTTACCCTGACAGCACCTTTAGGTTTGGCACATTCGATTACTACTCCAGGTCGTATTTCAAAACTAAATCTGATGAAACAAACAGTTTCGATAGCGTGGTTTACCAACTGGCAACATTCGAGCTGGATACCATTCAATATTTGCAACTACCGATATTTATCATTGATAATGATGATAGCATGGCAGTGTACTCAAGTACTGATTCTATATTGTTAGTTCCTACGATAACAGCTTTGCCGGAAAATCCGGAATTAAAATCCAATACCAACTTGGTTGAAATAAATTCGCAGTTCAATTACCCCTATCTATTAATTGGTATGGGAATCTTGGCTATAATTTCATTAGTCATTATTTTATTTTTTGGGAAGCAATTAACAAAAGCATGGAAAATCTACAGGATGGGAAAAACTCACAAAAAGTTTATTGCGCAGTTCTTTAATTTGATGCGTGATACATCCTCTAATAATCCCAGCAACAAACCGGAACATGTGCTGGCTGTATGGAAACAATATTTGGAAAAACTTGAGAAAATGCCAATTTCTAAATTAACCACAAAAGAGATTCTCGTTTTACATACTGATGCCCAGCTAAAGGAAAATTTAAAACTTATTGATCGCAGCATTTATGGCGGAGAAACCGGTAATGATATCTTTGCTGCATTTGACTATTTGATGAAATTTTCTATTGAGGTTTACCAACAAAAAATTAACGAAATTAAAAACGGATAGATACTATGCCTGAAGTAAATAATTGGTTTTCTATTTCGTGGTTTTACCCATCTACTTTCCAAAATTATACCTGGGAGTATAGGTTTTTCCTGATTTTTCTCTTGGCTGTTCCGGTAATATTTCTTTTGAGATGGCTGTTGAGCATGCGTATAAAACAAAAACTTACCATTGCTCTCCCAGAAAATAAGATCAAATCTGATTTGATGAGCATATTGAGGTTTATTCCAGATATTTTGATTGCAAGTATGATTTCCCTCCTCATCATTGTGTTGGCACGCCCGCAAACCAGTAACGAAAAGGTAGAACAATGGACTGAGGGAATTGATATCATGTTGGTGGTAGATATTTCCAGATCCATGACCATTCAAGACTTTAAGCCAAACAGACTTGAGGCAGCGAAAAAAGTAGCCAAGGATTTCATTCAAGGTAGATTTCAGGATCGAATAGGTATTGTTATATTTTCCGGTGATGCGTATTCTTTGGCCCCGCTAACAACTGATTATAAATTATTGAATACTTATATTGATGAAATAAATTTTGATAAAATCGAAGCATCAGGAACAGCCATTGGTAGTGCTTTGGCCGTAGCGACTAACCGAATGCGTGAGTCCGATTCTAAATCAAAAGTAGTGATATTGTTGAGCGATGGAGATAATACCGCCGGAAATATTGACCCCATCACAGCTGCAGAAATATCTCATGCCTATGATATTAAAATTTATACTATTGGTATTGGGAAAGAAGGTAAAGTTCCGACGGGAAAAAATGTTTTTGGGCAGACCGTGTACAGTGAAAATACATTGGATGAGACTACGCTCAGGAAGATCGCAGAAATCGGTGAGGGTCATTTCTACAGAGCTTCTAATAACAAAACTTTGGTGGATGTATTTAAGCTCATTGACAAATATGAAAAAGCTGAGATTAAAGAAAGCAGGTTTAAGGATACCACAGACTATTATCAGGTTTATTTAAAATGGGCGATGTTAATTTTTATAATATGGATTGGCCTAAAATCAACCTTTATGAGTAATATACTCAAAGACTAAAAAGTATTGTATTTTAAATCCCACCAGTGGCTTTATTCCCTGATGCTTGCATCGAATAAAAAAATTTGGCCTATTCATGCCTCGTGGGTTTGCCTTGAGGTAGCTGACTGAAAAAACTGGAGGAATCTCATTGAGAAACTCCTCCAGTTTATTAATTATGCTAATAAAACTGTTGGTTGATTACAACTTATTAATCACGCTTTTCAACTTGTTTCTAATATCTTCAGCTACTCCACCAAGCTCATTATTTTCAACAGCCTTCATAGATTCTGCTGGGTCTATTGCAGAAACTTCAATTGTACCTGCTTTTCTTTCCTGAACAATTACATTGCAGGGTAGCATTAATCCAATTTTATTTTCGGCTTGCAGCGCTTTGTAGGCATAAGGAGGATTGCAGGCACCAAGTATCTGGTAATTGTAAAAATCAACATCCAGTTTTTTCTTTAAGGTAGCTTTAATATCGATTTCGGTTAATACGCCAAATCCTTCTGCCTTCAGACCTACAGTAACTTTTTCAATAGCTTCCTCGAAGCTTATATTTGTTAAAGTTTTTTCAAAATAGTAACTCATGATTTATTTATTCTTTTAAATTTTTATTTATTCCAAACACATAAAAAAATGGAATTTGGAAATTTTAATAGTTTGTTAAATAACACCATCAAGTAAAATAATGTTATACGTTTTACTATATATTTTTCATTGATACCATTTGAATACACATCCTCAAAAACAGTTTTATTATTTATACATGTCAATGACTATGCTCGGTTTCTCCTTTTCCCATTTCGGCCAACAAATAGTAAGCACCATTTCCTGCTATTTGAGCTTGCTCTGGTATAGGAGTTAAAAGCTTTATCTCTACCAATCCGCCATCCATCGCACCTGTGATTATTTCTACCATTTCAAACATCATTTCTCCCTCATCGCCATGGCTATCATGACTGCTTTCTTCACTTTTGGTTTCTTCCTTGTCGTGGGCTTCTATGTCAGTCTTGATGAAAATATATGATTTTTCTTCTTCCACCACAATGGCATGTTCGGGCAAGGCGGCAACCAAAATATTGTCTGAAATAATGCGTCCATGAATGTACATGCCCGAGATAAACGCTTTATTCTTTGTCAATATTTTTGCGTGCACATGAATGGCCTTTGGGTTTTCTTCAAAAGCCGGGCTGATGGCGTATATCTCTCCTTCCAATACCTGGCCGGCAAGACTTGAAGTGGTAAATAATACTTTTTGTCCGACTTTTATGAGATTTATATCCTTTTCATATACCATAAGGTCGGCATGGATTTTATCATTATCTACGATTTCAAATACTTTGGTAAGCGGTTCGGCAAATGCGCCCACATTAGTTTCTACCAGGCTTACAATTCCCTTCATAGGAGCAACGATGTTAACTGTAGGGTATATCTCGCCTTTACCAACTTCAGTTACATTTATTCCCAGCATTCTGAGTTTGACTTTTAGCGCAGCAACTGTTGCTTTGCTGTTGTTATATTCTGCCTGTGTCTTTTGAAACTCTTTGCCAGACCCCACCTTTTCTTCGTACAATCTTTTTTGTCTTTCATATTCTTTTTTAAGGTATTCGAGTGTGTTTAAGTTATTTACATAATCCAGTTGTAGTTGAATGAAATCAGGATGTTCGAGCGTGGCCAGTACTTGGCCTTTAATAACCATATCGCCTTCAAATACCTTTACTTCTTTTACAATTCCTCCAAGCAATGGGCTGATATCTGCTTTGTCCTGAGGAGCTAACTCCATTTTTCCGGATGCCTCAACGCCTCTATTCATGCTGCGCTGTTCTATCTGAATCAATTGCAATCCTATGGCTTTTATTTGCCTATCGGTAAGCGAAACGGTATTTGTTCGTTTTTCTTCTTGGTGTCCGGCATGTTCTTCTTCTTCTTCTTCTTGTGGAGATGTGCTACATGAATACATGGCCAAACCTATTATCAGGATTACGATGATTGATTTTATATGATTTTTCATTTTTTATATTTTTATAATTTTATAATTGAATTATTATTTTTATGAACCTCCAAGGTTTTCTATATCGTTGTTATCCAAACCTTGGAGGATTAAAAACGATTTCCTGCCAAATATTCTATCTCAATAATAGACTGATTATACTGAGCTAATAGTGTCAAATAAAAGGTTTTGATGTTTATACCATTGTCGAGGCCCTGAATGTATTCGACATAATCAATCGCGCCATTTTCAAAACTTTTTCTGGAATTTGTCAATATCAAATCAGCCTGCGGCAGTCCATTGTTTTGGTAATATTCAAGCATGGCTTTGTATTTGAAATAATTCTGCGTCACGCGTTCATATTCTCCATACAATATTGTTTTGTAATAACGGGCATCTGACTCAGCTTTTTGTTGATGGAGCTTTGCCGCATTTATGCGTGCCACATCTGGTCTCGCCCATATAGGAATGGATATTCCTGCCTGAATGCCGGTAAATCTTTGGCTGCCGCCAAAATATTGATCCGAGCCATTGACATTATATGTCCCTATTAGCGATTGGTTAAAATACCCAACTGAGAATTCAGGCCATAGTTTTGATTTATTGACCCATGTCTCATTTTCACGGACCGAAATCATATTTACAAGTAGTCCCAGATTAGGATTATTAGCGATGATGGCTGTATCTAAATTTAACTTCAAATCTTTTTTAGGGATATAATTGCCAACAATATCAACCGGTACTACACTATTCAATAGTATTTGAAGCCTTTTTTGATAGATTTTTATGTTGGCTTCATTTTGTGTTATTGTCGCTTCTACAGCAGTAATTTTCGATTCGGCTGTTACTCTTTCCAGCAACGTGCCGGCTTCGGTTTCATACCTCAGATTAGCGGCTCTTAAAAACTGGATATAAACACTATCCTGAAATTCGAGCAATTCGCCCAACTCCATCAAGTAGGCCAATTGATACCAGGTAAGTTTTATTTCCTTTACCAAATCATTTTCTGTAGCTAATTTTTGGAATTCCCCGGTTTTGATATTGGCCTCAGCCAAAGCACTTTGATTGGCATACACTGTTGGAAATTGAAATTTCTGATCTATCGTAAACCCAAAATCATTTTCAAAACTATTGTATTGTCCATATTGCATTCCAAAGTGAGTATTGCCTAAGCTAAATGATGTTTTTTTCAACTCAGCCAAACGCTCGATTTCAAAACCTGCCGATCGCACACTTCCATTATTAAGCAGCCCAAATGAAACAGCATCATCTAAGGAAACATACCCGGTGCTATCGCTTTGCGCTTGTGCGTTTTGATAAAACATAGCAGAAAACCCCAATACTAAAATGGCACATATGCTGGCTAAGCTTACCCCTCCTATATTCCTATGTCTGGCGGCTTTTTTCAACTGCCTTCTTTCCGATCTTTCTTCTTCTAATTTATAAAGAATAGGAATGATGATTAATGTTAATATTGAGGCCGTCAGCATACCGCCAATCACCACTGTGGCTAGCGGGCGTTGCACTTCTGCACCGGCTGATGACGAAATGGCCATTGGTAAAAAGCCCAATATATCCGTTGATGCGGTAAGAAAAATAGGTCGTATTCGCTCTTTTGTCCCTTTTTTTATTCTCTCCATCAGACTAAGACCTTCTTCTTTGAGGTCGTTCATGCTGCTGATCAAAACAAGCCCATTCAATACTGCCACACCAAACAGCACTATAAATCCTACTCCGGCAGAAATACTAAATGGCATATCTCTAAGCCAAAGTGAAAAGATGCCGCCAATGGCGGATAGCGGAATGGCCATATAAATCATGATGGTCTGGCTGAACGATTTTAGTGCAAAATAGAGCAACACAAAAATCAAGGCCAATGCAATAGGCACTACAATCAACAATCGGTCTTTGGCTCTTTGCAGGTTTTCAAAAGAACCGCCATATTTTATATAGTATCCGGGAGGCAAATCCAGCTGAGCATCCAGCTTTTGCTGAATTTCATTCACCACCGATTCTACATCTTTTCCTCTTACATTAATGCCCACATAAGTTCTGCGGTTGGTGCCCTCGCGGGATATTTGCATCGGACCATCCTGATAGCTCACATTTGCTACTTCCTTCAATGGTATCTGCTGCCCATCGGGTAGGGTGATATAAATGTTTTTCAGATTGTCGATGCTGGTTTTGTGCTCATCTTTTAGGCGCACCACCAAGTCAAATCTCTTTTCACCTTCAAATATCACCCCAGCAGTTTCACCGCTAAAGGCCGTTCTGATAATTGTATTTAGCTCCTGGACATTTAAGCCATATTGCGCCAATTTGCGTCTCTCAAACTGAACGGTCATCTGAGGAAGCCCTTTGGTGGCCTCCACCTTTATGTCTGCTACACCATCAACGGTGCCGATGATTTCCGACATTTCCCCTGCATATTTGGCTAATTTATCCAGATCTTCCCCGAACAATTTAATAGCCACATCCTGACGCACTCCGGTCATCAATTCGTTGAAGCGAAGCTCCAGAGGTTGAGAGAATTCATAGTTTACACCGGGGATAAAAGAAAGTTCGTCTTTTATTTTCTCAATCAATTCCTCCTTAGTTTCTGCAGATACCCATTCTTCCTGGGGTTTGAGCATAATGAACATATCTGCAATATCCATTGGCATGGGGTCTGTAGGCAATTCTGCCACACCAATTCTTGAAACCATTTCTGTCACCTCCGGGAAGTTATCCAAAATTGCTTTTTCGATTAGCGTAGATACTTTTTCAGTTTCTTCCAGGGAGCTTCCGGGCTTTAATAACGCTTGCATCGCTATATCACCTTCATCTAATTTAGGCACAAACTCACCACCCATCTTTGAGAAAGTAAATATCGCTAATGCAAAAAATACCACCGCAACAGAAAGTATCACTGTTTTGCTTTTTAAAGCTTTATCCAAAATAGGCTCATAAACCTTGACGAGCCAATGAATAAATTTATCGCCCCACCCATCTTTTAGTGATGGATTTTTGCTCATAAATAAGGCAGACACCATGGGCACATAGGTAAGGCACAATATCATGGCGCCAATCACGGCAAAACTAAAAGTCATGGCCATAGGGGTAAACATTTTGCCCTCTACACCTTGCAGTGTTAAGATCGGGATAAAAACAATGAGGATGATGAGCTGCCCAAAGAAAGCCGCGTTCATCATTTTACTTGATGAATTGTTGGCAATTTCATCCAAATCTTTCTGGCTTAATTTTCCGGATGATATTTTACGTACTCTTTGAACAGTATAAAATACAACGCTCTCGACAATGATTACGGCACCATCGACTATAATTCCAAAGTCGATTGCTCCCAAGCTCATGAGGTTTGACCATACACCAAATATATTCATCATGATATAGGCAAAGAGCAGAGAGAGCGGAATGGTAGAAGCAACAATGAGCCCGCCTCTGAAATTCCCCAGAAAGATTACTAATACAAAGATGACAATCAAACCTCCTTCTAATAGATTGGCCGAAACAGTGCTTGTGGTTTTATCAATTAATTTGGCACGGTCGATAAAAGGCTTTATCGTGATGCCTTCAGGCAAAGATTTTTCAATTTCTTTTACGCGTTCTTTTACCCTGGCAATAACATCATTAGAGTTTTCGCCTTTCAACATCAGAATCATACCTCCTACGGCATCACCATTTCCATTTTTTGTGAAAGAGCCAAAACGAACTGCGTGACCAAAACGAACTGTGGCCACATCTTTAATGAATATTGGCACATCATTTTCTGTTTTTACCACGATATTATTCAGATCTTCTAATGATCGGGCAAGGCCTTCACTACGGATGAAATTTGCCTTATGATTTTTAACAATGTACGCGCCTCCCGTATTTTCATTGTTTACTTCGAGTGCCCTAAACACATCTGACATGGTGATATTCATGCTCTTCAATCTATTGGGATCGATGGCTACTTCATATTGCTTTATTCTTCCACCGAAACTGTTTACCTCCACCACGCCGGGCAGCATGGCCATTTGTCGTTTCACAATCCAATCCTGATAAGTTCTTAAATCTGTATCAGAATAATTGTCTTCATATTCCGGAGACACCTGGAGTGTATATTGATAGATTTCTCCCAACCCCGTGGTGATGGGCCCCATAAAAGGTTCGCCAAATTTTTGAGGGATTTGCCCCTTTACAGCGGCCAGTTTTTCAGAAACCAGTTGCCGGGGCAAGTAGGTCCCCATGTCATCTGTAAAAACAATGGTGACAACAGAAAGGCCAAATCGAGAAATGGATCGGATTTCAATAACACCGGGAAGATTTGCCATCGCCAGTTCGACCGGATAGGTGACAAATTGTTCAATATCTTCCGTCCCCAAATTTGGAGAGGTAGTAATCACCTGAACCTGATTGTTGGTGATATCTGGAACGGCATCGATGGGTACTATTGTCATAGAATATATGCCCAGGCCAATCCAGGCTATCATCATGATGCCGATGATGAGCTTATTCTTGATAGAAAATAAAATGATGTTATTGATCATAACTTTTTAATTTACTTGATAGCCTGACTGGTGTACAGACTGAGTTAATAGAATCAGGGCAATCGGGTTTAAAACTTTATAGTCATGTTGAACTTGTTTCAACATCTGTTGAATCATTATACAGATCCTGAAATAAACCTGCCTGACCGGTAGGCAGGTCCAGGATGACCCTAAGTATTGAATTTAGATATTAAAAGTTTTAATCCCGATTGCTCTAAATAGAATGAAATTTCCATGAAAATGATATGGATACACATATAATTCCGGAAACATATGAGTTGTGATTGTCAATGACAATCTTCATTTGTGCTGCCTGTCTTCTACAGAATTAACTTAGGAGCATAAACGCCTCCTAGGCGGAAAAGTAGAATAACTATTTCTGGCAGATGATCAAGTAAGAGAGGGAGGCCCTCTAAGTGGAGTGTTTTTTAATGGAGTCGCCGAGGAATAGTTTGATTTTTTATCATACCCGGCAACAGGTTCGTTTTGTTTTTTGCCAATAAAAACAGCAATTAACAATGCGGTAAATTTCGCTTTTGCAAAATTTCGCTTAGCATCTTCACGTGTTTTTTCTGGAATAAAGTGTTGGATTTCACAATCATTTGAAGGGTATTCCAACTTGCACAAATAGCATGCAATTAAATCATACAGACTTTCGTCAAAGTGATTTTCGTGCTGGATATGCACATGATCGTTCCCTAAATCTTCATTTTGCTGGTGCTCATGATGTGGATGATGATGTTCGTTTTCCTGAAAGGCAATATTCTGGGTAGAAACATCATTTTTCTCCTGATGGGGAATCAAGGTGTGCGCAAACCCAAATGAATAGGTCAGCAATAAGAACAGCGATATAACTACTTTTCCGAAGTGCATTGACCGCAAAGGTAACGAATAAAATTATGCAATCGTGTTGCAAAGTTATTTTTTGCATTCATCGCATAGGCCTTTTACTACCATATTTACACTTTCAAGTGTGAAATTCTGAGGAAGGCTTATACCCGGAACCCTGATGTCATTCAAACAGTATGTCTGACTGCATTCTGTGCAATGAAAATGCACATGAAAGTCTTTGGGGTTACACTCGCAAGTATCCTGACATAGAGCGTATTTTATTGATCCTGTACCATCTTCGATGGCGTGTATTACTTTTTTATTTTCAAAAGTTTTGAGCGTTCTATAAAGGGTGACCCTATCTGCTTTCTCAAATTTGTTCTCTAACTCAGCAAGGCTGATGGCTGTTTTTTGTTTCTTGAGTACTGTAAAAACCAATTGACGCATGGCCGTAGGTTTTATATTTCTTTCAATAAGCTGTTGATCATAATCGGATTCCATAATGTCCTGATTTTTCAATTGTTTTATTTCTCCTGATACTCCCTTCGAGACCGCCGTGAGTGACTCGAAGAGGTGAAAAAGAATCTATAGTTGATAATTCAATCATTTATTTTTTCAAATGCAAAACAAACAAAATCATCCTCATCCATTTGATCCATTTTGTTCATTGTACAGTGAATCTCTTCATTTGGATCATGTTGCTTTTTACAGATCAGGCAAAGGTCGGGTGTTGGAATAAAATCCGGATTTACCGCAGTTCCATCGTCATCATAATAAGGTGCCATTTTATCTCGAATTAAAGTTCAGTCTTCGTTTGAGCAATTCGTAAACATTATAAACAATTGGGCAAATCTCGTAATTTTCTATAACTCCAAATAGTCTTGAAATGAAGCCATCTTTATGTAAATACGGATATGAATTGCATTCTTCTGGTCTTAGTGGATAAATTGTACATTTTTTATCTTTAAGGAATTGGCAGGGCATTTTATTTAAAATAAACTTGTTCTTATCCCCATATTCATCGGGTTTTGTCGATTTTTTAATAAACTCCTTTTTATCAATTTTCAGCTCGTCTGTCAGTCGATTTAATTCGTCTTTTTCAAAACATGTTTCCAACTCAACACAGCAATTTCCACATTCCGTACAATCAACATGCTCTAAAACTTTGGCATACAATTTATGGACAATCTTGTCAATCTTATCAGGATCTTGTCCTTTGAGGTAGCTTCTGAATCTGAAGTTATCATCTTCTCTGATTTTTCCATTTCTTTTGATAATGCCTAAATCCAGTTCTATTTTCATAGTGATTTTTTTATTCCTGTGTGAAATTTTTTTGCCGAGGTATTACTTATCTCTATTTACGTATCAGTCTGAAAAAAAATGAAATTTAGCATCCAATCAATCCTGTTACAGATTTGCTCCGTCAATATTATTTTGACAATGATCTTATTACCCAGTTGAAAAAACGTAATACGATTATTACAGCAAAGGCAATTCCGGAGTATTTTAGTATAAGTTGGGGGTCCTTGTGCCAAATATCAAATAGTATCCCATACCCCAGCACACCCAACAGTACCAAAAATGGAGCTAAAAATAGGAAAGATAGCTCTTTACCCAACCACGATTTTTTCTTACTCATGAAAGTAATTTATTTTAAAAAGTAATTTTAACGGCGCAAATTAATATTTTTTCTGATTAATCTTTAGTGACTTTACTTCCCCACCAATCATCGTTTGGCGCAAACTCTGATGATAACATTTCCAATCGTTGCTGCTCCAACCTGGGCCAAATTTCTCTGACAAGCTTGTCATGTCTTTCATTTGCTTTTTCCTGGTTAAATTCCAAATCTTTAGTAGGAAAATTAGCATTTACCTCAGACAACCACGTGTCAAGATTTTTTGATAATTCCCTGGATTTTTGCACATGTTTCTCAGTAATATCATTGTGTTCACCGGGGTCTGATTTTAAATTATACAGTTCATTTCTGCCGTCTTCCCAATAATGAATAAGCTTCCAATCACCTTCTCTGATAATTGAAGAAGGTTCTCCTCCCTGATTTCCATAATGAGGGTAATGCCAATAAAGCGATCGGTCAGGCATGGATATGTCTTTATTTTCCAGCAACGATTTCAAACTTATTCCATCTACATGTTGATTTGGTATCAATTCAATATTTGCCAAATCAAGAATTGTAGGGTAGAAATCTGCACCTGTTACAGGATAATTTCTTTTCTTGGAATTGTCTTTTAACCAGGGCACTTTTATGAAGTATGGTTCTCGAATACCTCCTTCCCATTGATATCCTTTGCCTCCTCTCAATGGCAGATTTGAAGTAGAAAATGCATCGCCTGAAGCAACACCTCCGTTGTCGGAAGTTAAAATTACTATTGTATTGTCTTCTAAACCAAATTCTTTCAGGGAATTCAATACAACCCCCACAGCGTCATCTGTACTTTCTACCAGCCCAGCATAAATAGGGTTGTCTTGCACTTGCCGTATTGGAAGCACCCGCTCAATTTTGTATCCTTTATCTACAATTCCTTTTTTTTCTGCTTTTATTCTATACTTTTCCCATTTTTCCAGGGTAGTTTGTATGGGACTATGAACTGCATAAAAAGACAGGAAGGCAAAAAAAGTAGCGTCTCGATTTTCTTTTATAAAACTTACTGTTTCCCGTGCCAGCCGCATAGACAGATTTTCTCCGTTTTGCTTATTTTCAAGATTTGGGTTTTTCCATGGTGCAAAATACCCTCCAATTGGGCTGCCCTTTTCCCAACCTCCTACGTTTACTTCAAATCCATGGTCTTCGGGATATGATCCTTTTTTACCAAGATGCCATTTTCCGGCAAAGAAGGTTTTATATCCAGAAGCCTTCATGGTTTCAGCTAAAGTGATATCTTCTTTTGGTAAATTATGAATATAATTTGCAGGAAGCAGTTTGTCGTGCCTGTTGTTTTCCCGCCAGTCTGTACCGGTTTTTGCCCCAATCCAATCTGTAATGCCATGTCGCGCTGTAAATTTACCAGTAAATATACTTGCTCTCGATGGACTGCATACCCTGCTGGCAGCATATCCTTGAGTAAAGACTATTCCCTGATTTGCCAATCTGTCGATATTGGGTGTTTCGTAATATTCGCTTCCGGTGATGCTCAAATCATGTAGGCCCAGATCATCTACTAAAATGAAAAGTACATTGGGCTTTTGAAGGACTTTCTTTCTTACCTGCTGACAGGATATAGTAAAGAGGATCGAGACAATTGTTAAAATAATTCTCATTATTGGTAATCGTTTTCTGATGGTGAAAATAATTGAATCACAATGGAATAAAAACCCAGCGGATCATATTGAATCCATTCCTTGAGGATTATAAATTTATAAAGGACAGCCAAAATCTCTAAGCAAAATTCTATTTATTTTTGGTATTAACACTTCGTTAGAAAACTTTAACATTCAGATTATGCCTAATTTATAGGCATCGCAAAATTTCTTATAATAACAGATAATCAAGTGTTTAATTTATAATTATACGGAGTGTTGCGGTATTGAATTCTGCTTTTATTCTTCATTCATCAATTTTATAAATGTATGAAGTTTGTTTTGTCGCCATTATTTGTGGTATGATTTTGAAGATAATATTTCTCAATTTAATTGAAAAATTATTTTTATAATGTGCCATTTTGCCAATTCTCCAGCTTGTATCTACTATTTTAATTGCCTTGTGTATTCTAATATTTTGATACGCTTCAAAAGCATTTTCGATCGTTTTGAATTTTGCCAAACAATTGCTTAATACTAAAGCACTTTCAATGGCTTGGCAAGCACCTTGACCTAAATTTGGTGTGGTGGCGTGAGCCGAATCTCCTACTAAACAAACATTTTTATTGTACCAAGTTTTAATCGGTTTTAAGTCTGTCATTTCGTTTGTCATTATATTTTCTATTGGGGTAGAATTAATTATTTCACCAACTAAGGGATGAAACGCCGAATAAAAATTTGCTAAGTCAATGCCTTTAAATTCTTCCTGGTAATTTTCCTGATAGCTTGCCAAAGCATACCAATAGTATTGATTTCTTTCAATGGCTACAAAACCAAAACGCTTTCCCCTTCCCCAAAGTTCATTCAGTTCGCATTGGTATTTTTCAGGGAGATTGATATTAACAATTCCTCTCCAACAAATTTGCTTTGCTGTTCGTATTATGGCATCGCCAAAGATTGATTTTCTAACTTTAGAATGAATACCGTCTGCTCCAATTAAAATGTTCGTTTTGAGTATTGTGCCGTCTTCAAACTGTAGATTAATTTCACTATCGCTTACATTTAAAGACTTTAGTTTCTTTCCAAGATGAATAGGTGTACCAACAAGTGCTTCTAAAAGTATTTGATGCAGTTTTGATCTATGAATCGCTACCGATTTCACTTGGTATTTTTCTTCATAGGGGTTTAGACTTACGACCGATAATGGCTTCAGTTTTCCATCTGTAATTGATATTTTGTTAGTGTGACTTCCGGCTCGGAAAACAGCATCATAGAGTCCTAACTTTTTATAAACTTGCATTGCATTTAATGCCAGATTTATTCCCGAACCGGCTTTCTCAAATTTTGGGATGGCTTCACATATTTCTACTTCAAATCCTTTTAGTTTTAATGCTATGGCAGTTGTTAAACCACCAATTCCTGCTCCTACTATGGTAATTTTCATACCCTATTGTTTTTTACAGCATTTTTCATCATTGATTTTACGATGATTTTATGAAAAGGCTGCACTATAAAAAAGTATAGTTTACCAAACCAATTGTTATAATGTACCAAGGTGCTAATCGTTAATATACCCTCATTTTTTAATACGGAAACTCTAAAATCAAGATGTTTCTCATCTTCTCCAGCAATGATTTCATGCTCATAAATTGCATATATTTTGAATATTCCTGTTTTCTCTCCAATTTTCAGATTCTCTTTTTTCATTTCTTCTGAATGGGTTTTTATACCAAAAGGTTTTACAATTTTATTTCTCAAATTCAATAATCTATTTACCCATTTTGGGCTATGGGCAAATACGCTTAGATAAATATGCTCTATTGAGATACCTGTCTTATTTAGTTTGACAGCAAATGTATCTTCATAGTTAATCTTGCAAATAAACTTTTTTATGGTACTTTTTTCTGGTAACCTTGATTGTGATACTTTGCGAATCATATTTTATGTTTTAGGTCAAAGATACTAATTCTTATCAATGATAGGTCAATGTTACTAAAGTATTTATTTTTGCATTATGAAAAACACAAAAGAAAAGATATTGACTACTGCTTTAGCATTGTTTAATAAGAATGGGTTATCGAAAATTACATTACGAACCATTGCCAAAAAGATGGGAATTAGTCAAGGTAATTTGAATTATCATTTTAAAAAGCGAGAGGAAATTATCGAAACTTTATATTTTAATTTGGTTAATGATATTGACTTAAAGATGTCTAAACATCAAGACAATGAAATTAGTATTGAGTTCTTGTTGAATTTATGTACTTCTATTATGGACGACTTTTATAAGTTTCGCTTTTTTTTGTTAGATTTTGTTCAGATTATACGTGAAAATAAAGTTATAAAAGCCCATTATTTCGAACTATCTAAAATTAGGGAAAAACAGTTTTCCGTTTTATTTAATATTCTGATAAAAAAGGGAATAATACGAAAAGAAATTTTGCACAATGAATATACTTTTTTGTATAAACGTTTTCAGATTTTAGGTGATTTTTGGATTTCGTCTGCTCAAGTTACACGTGCTCGCATTTCAGTAAAAATGATTGCGGAGTATGCAACTATTATCAACCAATCTATTTATCCATATCTTACTGAAAAAGGTAAGGTTGCTTATCATAATTTGTTAGTATCTTATCAGTAATATTCCTGCCTCGCCGACAGGTGGGCGTGTATTATTTGGCAGAAAATTAAAAATAGTTCCCGCAGATTATGCAGATAGGCGCAGAAAAAAATCAGCGAAATTCTGCGTATTCTGCGTATTCTGCGGGAGATATCTTTATTTCATTTTCCTTGTTGTTTCTGGCTTGTCCAGCTTAGGCTAAATGGTTTTTTTTAAATGTAGAGAACCAATAAAAGATCAATAAATCAGAAATATTAGTATGTCAGTTAACAAAATAAATTGAATAGGGGTGATGACCAGTGGTGGTGATAAGCAAAGTCGTAGAAAATCCATCTTGGGCCATGTACAACTATGCGGCAACCCCAGCCCTTCCGATAGGGCAATTACCACAAGGATAGCGGCAAAAAACATTATGAGTCCAAATAAGATATTCAGATGGTAATTTCTAATATTTATTTACTAATAAACCCATCCTAAAGCCAGTAAAAATCCTTGTATATTTGCTGGAAAATCTACTTTCCCACGATAAATAATTTATAATGTTTCTAAAGCTATTCATAGGAGTTTCAATGTTATTTTTATGTTGCAATTCAATTCCTGAAAAGGAAAAAGTTCATGCCAAAACCTTCGCTCTTGTTGATTTTTATAAATCTGATAAATGGCTTGACAAAAAAGTGGAGAAAATATTTATTGGCCTTAATCCAAAAGATCGAATAGCCCAGATGATTGTAGTTTCTGCCGGTACTAATGGAAAACCCACCAAGACTGTAGAAAAATTAATTCAAAAAAAAGTAGTAGGAGGTGTAATTTTATTAGGCGGAGAGAAAAATCAATTGAACAAACTTAGGCATCATTTTGATAGTTTGGCAGCTCAACAAGGTATGTTGCCACTACTCTATAGTGCCGATGCAGAACCTAGCCTGATCAATCGAAGATTTAAAGGGACGACCATTGTTCCAAAAACAGTCGATCTAAAAACAATTGAAATTTGCGATTCGATTACTGAGATAATTACTGATGAATTATTATCTATGGGAATTAAACACAATTATGCTCCTGTAGTTGACCTGAGCCCAAACAATGTGGCGATCACCAACCGTACCTTTGGAAATGACAATACCACAGTTGTCAAATTATCCAACACTTTTATAAGTACGTCTCAGTCAAAAGGTGTGGCAACAACCGCAAAGCATTTTCCCGGACATGGCTTGGTGAGTGGAGATTCGCACAATCAGCTTGTTGCGATTGATGGAGAAATGCAGGAATTGAAAAATTATATCCCTCTTATAAAAAATGGAGTGATCAGCATCATGGTTGGTCATATTGCAGTATTGAATAATGATAAATACAATACTGATGGACTGCCGTCAAGTTGCTCTCGAAAAATAGTTACCGATTTACTTAAAAATGAATTGGGCTTTGAAGGTATAGTGATTACGGACGCCATGAACATGGGAGCTTTGAGAAAAATTGAAAATGCATCATTAAAAGCAATTGAGGCTGGATGCGATATGATTTTGATGGAGCCTGATGAAATTAATTTAATGGAAATCGTCCATAGAAAATATTTGGAAAATGAGGCCTTTAAAAATCAAATTGATGCGTCTGTCAAGAAGATTATAAAACTAAAAATTTGTTTGGGTTTAATATAGTTGGTTCTACTGTTGTTTTAATTAAACCATTTGTTGCAAGAGTCAGTAGCTGGAAGTCAGAAGAATTTACTTCGGTCTTCTGACTTCTGACACGATTTGTTTTCTTTCACTTAGAATAAGTATTTTTGTAGCAAATTCAATAACCATTTTTTTAATACGACACTTTTAATTTAATTTTATGAAATACAGCTTTCTGTTTTTATTGGCTATTTGTAGTGTATTTGTTTCGTGCGAGCAGTCGCAAAATGAAAATGCTGATTCTTTCACGATTAATATCGAAATCAAAGGTGTAGAAAATGATACTCCTATTTACCTTAAAGTTATCAGAGATGAAAACTTGTATACGCTTGACTCTTCAATATTAAAATCATCGAAAGTTAGTTTTACAGGATCAATTGATTCGCCCGAAATGTTATTTATACCTGTAGGAGGAACAAATAAAATGATCAATTTATTTGGTGAAAATGCTCATATATCCATAGTTGTTGATATTGACGATATAGAAAATGCCGAGGTAACCGGATCAAAAAGCCACGACGACATGATGGCTTTCAAGAAATATATGGAGCCAATTGACAAGCAATCGAGTGAAATAAATGAGGAGTACAGTAATGCCGTTGCAAATTCGGATAATGCAGCCGTTAAGGCACTCAGAGAACGCTTTGAAACTATGCGGCTGGAGCAAATGGCGATGTTTAAAAAATTTGTATCAGGCCATAGTGAATCATTTATTTCTCCTTTCATTATGAGGAGATATCTTGGTAGTGAATTAGAATACAAGGAGTTAAATGAAATGCTGTCACAATTGAGCCCATCGGTTCATAGTTCTCAAGATTATCAGGAATTGAAAAGGCAATTAGAATCACTTAAAAAGACAGCAATTGGTATGCCTGCAGTTGATTTTGCATTGAATGATTCCATTGGAAATCCAATAGCTATTTCTTCTTTCAAAGGGAAAATTTTATTGATTGACTTTTGGGCTTCATGGTGCGGTCCTTGTCGGATTGAAAATCCCAATGTTGTAAGATTATATAATGATTATAAAGACTTGGGGTTTGAAATTATTGGTGTTTCGTTTGATAAAAGCAGATCTAAATGGATTGAAGCAATTCATCAGGACAAATTGACCTGGCCACATGTCAGTGACTTAAAAGGTTGGCAATCTCATGCTGCTAAATTATATTCTATTCAAGCGATCCCTTCTACTTTACTTTTGGATCGAGATGGCATTATCATTGCCAAAGATTTGAGAGGAGAAGCTTTACGTAATAAGTTAGAAGAAATTTATAGGCAAGAAGATAAATTATTGTAAGTGTAAAATTACAATCGACTTCCCTATTCTCTTTTTCTGTTTCAAAGAATTATAACTTTTTTTATATTTATTTGAATTTTTTTACTCAAACGAATCCTTCTTAGCGCATTTCTTGTTATATTCAAGGGTTAATATATCATCTGAATATGCTTAAAAAGTTTTTGCAAAGTGGAAAATTCATAGTACTTATTTGCGTACTAATAATCGGTTTTTTAGTTATTTTTCTCAGCAAGAAAATTAATAAAACAAATCTCATAATTGATCACGTCACGGTCGAGAAAGAATCGGATATTAAGTCTATTGTTGATAGCACAGTAGTACCTGTTCTTTATAGCGATGTGAAACTTCTCAGTCAATTGAATATTAATAATCGTAAAAGAAGGTTTATTGACGTTATGCTACCTACCATATTAATTTATCGGCATCAGCTGTCTGTAAAGAAGGAGAAAGTGAATATCCTAAAAGAAAATGCTTCATATGGGATTAAATGGTCTTCGGAGGATAGCTTATTTATTAGTGATGTATTTGCACAATATAAAACTAAGAATTTTGCCGAGCTGATTAAGAGAATGAAGGTGCCTCCGATTAGTTTAGTAATTGCCCAGTCAGCTTTGGAAAGTGGCTGGGGTAGTTCCAGGTTTTTTAAGCAAGCCAACAATGTCTTTGGCATATGGTCATTTAATGATACTGATGATCGAATTAGTGCTAATCAAAGCAGAGAGGGAAATAAAATATATCTAAAGAAATATGACAATCTGCTTGGGTCTGTTGAAGATTATCATGTCTTGCTTGCCAAATCTAAAACATACAGCGACTTCAGAGATTGTATTCACAGAGATAATAATGTGTTCGAATT
>CAZDRA010000080.1:0-19642 GCA_964507705.1 uncultured Roseivirgaceae bacterium
TAAGTAATGCTAAAAGACAGTTGATTAATACGTTTCATGATATCAAACCTGAATTTTTACAAAACTATCTCGATGAATTTTGCTATAAGTTTAATCGCAGATACTACGGTGAAGCTATGTTTAATAGACTACTTGTGGCAAGCGTAAGTTATAAAAATGAATTTAGGTACAAACACGGATAATCATAAATAATAAATGGGTAAACTAATTAATAAGAAAGCACTTGTTACTGCCGGAAAACAGGGAATAGGCAAAGCCATCACTATTGAATTGATCAATGCAGGTTGCCATGTTTTTGTGCATTATTATTCCTCTACAAAAGGAGAAGAAGAACTTCGTGAATTAGCCAGGAAAAACGATAGTCTAATTGATTTTTTTCAAGCCGACCTAACCAGACCTGAAGAGGTAAAAGCTTGTGTTTATGCAGCAGCAAAATTTCTGGGTGGTCTGGATATATTGATTAATAATGCAGGTGGTCTTGTCGCCAGAAGAAGCCTTTCTGAAACAGATATGGAGTTCTGGCAAAAACTGGTTGATTTGAATGTGACCAGTGTCCTAAATGTAACCAGGGAAGCCACTCCTTATCTTGCAAAAGCAGGTGGAGCCAGCATCGTGAATCTTGCTTCATTGGCCGGCAGAAAAGGCGGTCATCCGGGGTCCTTGGCATATTCCATGTGTAAGGGTGCTATCCTGACACTGACAAGAGCGTTATCTGTAGAATTGGGGCCTTCGGGAATTCGGGTAAACGCCGTTGCACCCGGATTGATCCTGGGAACAAACTTTCATAACACCTTTACGACAAAGGAGTCGGCTGAAGCCACCATAAAAACAATACCTCTCGGAAGAGCTGCCGGACCTGAAGATGTGGCGCGTCCAGTTGTCTATCTGGCATCGGAATACGATGGTTTCATTAATGGCGCTACCCTGGATATAAATGGAGGAGTTTATTGCGCTTGAAAAAAATAGCACTAAACATTCGTATTACCGGAATAATTCAAAAAGATGGTATAGGGTAGAAAAGTTAATTTATGAATCACTACCGGGATATTATGTCACTTCTGCATTATTTATACAGGATAATTTGAATGGAAAAGAAGCTTCTGCGGATGGTTACTATACAGTTAGGAGACCCTCTGGATTTCGGAGACTTAGGGCCAGGGTATCTGAAAGGTGATATTAAAAAAGTAGACGTTTGCTCAAAAATAATTACTTTTAACTGATATGATGAATTTTGTGAGATTAAATATTATAGCAGTGTTTTGCGGTATAGGTACTATGGCCTTTTGTAAAGCTCCTGCAACGATTTTTATAGAGGCAGAGAGTTTTTCTGACCGTGGTGGCTGGGTGATCGACCAGCAATCCATGGATGTGATGGGATCTTCATACATACTGGCGCATGGTATGGGTGTGCCGGTCGCAGATGCAAATTCAATTATTGACGTTCCGATCAAAGGCAAATATAAGGTTTGGGTCCGTACCAGAAACTGGGTTGCACAATGGAATGTAAAAGGATTGCCCGGTAAATTTCAATTGTTGATAAATAACCAGGCATTAGAAACCAATTTTGGAACTGAAGGAGCAGAATGGCACTGGCAAGATGGAGGTAGTATCAAACTTAATTCCGGTCAAATAAAAATTTCCCTCCACGATCTTACAGGATTTGACGGGAGGTGCGATGCCATTATTCTTACTACCGATCGTAAATTTCGACCTCCAAATGATTTTGCTGCACTAGCAAACTATCGACACAAAATGCTAAAGTTGCCCGATACTCCTGAAGATGCAGGCACTTATGATTTGGTTGTGGTCGGTGGTGGCATGGCTGGTATTTGTACAGCTATATCCGCTGCAAGGCTGGGGTGTAAAGTTGCTTTAATCCAGAATCGTCCAGTATTGGGAGGCAACAATAGTTCTGAAGTTCGCGTAGGGCTTTCGGGACTAATATATCAAAAACCATATACCAATCTTGGATCGCTTGTTGATGAAATTGGTCCCGTCGGTCACTGGAAACTGTGGGAAGCTCAGCAAGATTCTAATGCTATACGTAGTCAAAAAATATTTGAGGTTATCAACAATAATCCTGAGAAAAAAGAACACAATGCAGGACCTGCCGCCAATTATAATGATGATAAAAAACTTCAAATTGTACTGGCCCAGGAAAACCTAAATTTATTCTTGAATACCCATGTGATGAAGGTGGTTAAAGAAGGAGGTAAAATTGTTTCGGTTGTTGGTAAAAGTATTATTACAGGAAAAGAATATAAATTCAAAGGAACATTGTTTGCTGATTGCACAGGAGATGGCAACCTGGGTTTCCTTGCCAGTGCTGACTTTAGGGTGGGTCGTGAGTCAAAATCTATGACCGGTGAAGACCGTGCTCCAAACGAGGAAGATCAATTAGTAATGGGCACATCCGTCCAATGGAATTCCATGGAAGAAAAAATAGCTAGTCCTTTTCCAAACACAAAACTATGGGCAGTGCAATTCAATGAAGAAACTTCATATAAAGTAACAAAGGGCGACTGGGATTGGGAAACAGGTGCAAATCGGGATCAGGTCACAGAAATAGAAACAATACGAGACTATGCCCTGCGGGTAGTTTATGGCAATTGGGATTTTATAAAAAATAGAAGTGTTGAGAAGGAAAAATTTGCTCGCAGAAAACTGACTTGGGTAGCCTACATTGGAGGTAAGAGAGAGTCCAGGCGTTTGCTAGGAGATGTAATTCTTAAAGAACAGGATATCATCGAAGGGCGAAAGTTTCCCGATGGGACTTTTACCACTACCTGGGATGTGGACCTGCATTTTCCTATTCGTTCCAATAATTTTACCGGTGAACCTTTTCGGTCGAGAGCAGATATGAGAGAAATAAAACCATATCAAGTGCCTTACAGATGTCTTTACTCTCGAAATATTTCAAACCTGTTTATGGCAGGCAGAAATATTAGTGTCACACACGTGGCATTGGGAACTGTTCGTGTGCAACGAACCACCGGCATGATGGGGGAAGTGGTAGGTATGGCTACATCCATTTGCCAAAAACATGATGTTTTACCCAGAGACGTCTATACAAATTACTTTACAGAACTTCAACAATTAATGGAAAAGGGAATTGGAAATCCCGGTTGGTAGTATCAATTATTAAAATAAGATTCGTTTCAATGATTTTAACTTGGTCCTGGAAATACGAAGCAATTTGCCTAAGTGAATAAAACTTATAAATATTTATTACCCCTGCTGATATCCGGACTTCTTTGTCTATCGCACAACAACTCCAAAGCCTCTAAAAACCCAGAGATTGCATTTCAGTTCTTAACAGATGATTCGATCTTGCTTGACATCTATGCGTATTTTGATGATAACGACCTGCTGGAAGGATATACTTCACACATCATTACCCCGGTATGCGAAGACAGCAGTTGCTATGATGCTGAGATACATTTTTATTGGGACCCTATGGGCAATTTCAAAACATTCAAGATTAATCTGGCAAACCCTCTAACCAAACTTGATCATATCCCATTCTCTAAATCAGATTATAAAAAGTTATTGAATATTCTTTTTATCAAAAGTCCATCATTTGTCTATTTAAAAAGAAGTCAATTGGTTGAAGAAGTTAATTCCGGCATTGATGGGATGACCTCTGCAACAGCGACTCAAGTGAAAGAAGATATGGTTCATGGCGCAATTTATACATGCTATACGCTTTGGCATATTGCAAATGGTCAAATCATTATTGACGTCAAAAAACATACTGCAAAATCACTCAATGAAAAATTGATCCACAAACTATTGACTTCTGAAAATGTAGAAGAACATTTTTTTGTTATTGAAAATATTGATGTTGGATATTTTAATCAATTTCTGTCGCAGATTTTGACCCTTGCCGGAAAATATAAAGGGTATTTCATCATGAGCGTCATTGAAAACATCCCAACTTCTCTTATGGAAAAAAATGAAGTTCAGGATTTCTTTTCGGCAAATTTCAACCAACTGGCTTACCAGGTTCAAATTAATCTTCTTGAGAAATTGTATGATGTACCATTAAAGAATTCTTTGCAAGCTGCGCTTATCAATGGTATTCTTCCAGAAAATTCAATTCAAAACGAGAATATTATCAGGCTCATTATAAAAAATGCAGATGAGGAAAATATTTACGAACTAAGAAAATTATTCAAAGTATTACAGCTTAAAGAAATTGTGGTTTCAGAAAAGTGCTATAAAGAATTGATATCCATGGGAAATCAATACAAATCACTTAAAAAAGAGGTAAGGAGGTTTAAGAAGGCTTTTGGGAAATGATAGTTCAAAAGTTAATTATATGCCTCAAAAAAAAACTGCCTTTTACAACCATCTCTTTCTTTTCATAAAAATCACCATGACTACACCAATAATGAGCATCAACCCCAATGTGAAAAAGTATCCATTTTCCCATGCCAGCTCCGGCATATTTCTGAAGTTCATGCCATAGACCCCGGCAATAAATGTGAGCGGTATAAAAATGGTGGACACAATAGTGAGTACTTTCATCACCTCATTCATCTTATTGCTCACGGTAGAATTGTACAAGTCCATCAAATTATTTAATGTAGCATTCAATATTTCCATCGTTTCTGCAATGCTCTGCAAATGATCGATCAAATCAGCGATAAAATGTTTTCCCGTTTTCTTTATAAATTTCGCTTCAACATTCAGCATTTTTCTGATGGCATCCTTAAAAGGATACAATGCCTTCCGCAAGATCAGCCACTGCTTTTTATATTTTAAAATGGTTTGAATATGTTTTTTTGAGGGACGCTCAATCAGTTCCAGCTCCAGATCAGACAACACGCTCGAAAATAAGTCAAGAGAGTAATAATAATGATCTACGATTGTATCAATAATTCGATAGCTCAGGTAATCAAGCGGGGCCTGCTTTAGTTGATTAAAATTATGCTGAAGTAATTCCTCAATATTATCAAAAAGTTTAGTTGGATTTTCCGAAAATGTGAGCAAGGTATTTCCCTTTATCACCATGCTATAATGGGTAAATTCGAAAGTATTGGAGTCGGGAATTAAATCCACCAGCTTAAGAGTGATATATAGATAATCGTCGTGCTCTTCAATTTTGGGCAGCTGATTTACGCTGAGCATATCCTCTAATGTGAGCAAATCAATTTCAAAAAAAGCACCTATCTCACCCAGCAATTCAATGTCCTGAAATCCCGTCAGGTCAACCCAGTTAACATGCATTTTAGAAATATTTTTCTTTAGTTCATCGATATTGTTTATTGGCTTGAACGAGATCCCTTTTTTATCATATTGAAAAAATTTGACCGTTGTAGGCGCAGTCTTTTGGCCGGTGTAAACCAAGGTTCCTGGTAGTGATCCGACCTTTTTTACCGGAGGTCTGAATTCAGATAAGAGCGACTTTGTAGCACTTTTAATAACATTCTTAGTATCGAAATTGAGCTTTACTTTCTTCATGTTTATATTATAATTCAATCATAAAAATAGCAGATAAATCCAAATTCTATGATTTTAATAAAACAAAAAAGGTAAAAGCAACTCTACTTTTGTTAAAGGAAATTATAGCATTACGAATGCTCTCCAAATAATCTATCTCTTAAACAATATCAAGATTATAAGCGTTATAATTGCATTCAAAAAAAAATCGTAATTCATATGAATGAATCTGGTAATAAAACAATGTCCTACGACAATATGAGGGTGGGTAAAAGATACTTTATCAGAAACCATGGTGAAACCACGAGCTTTTTGGTGCTGGAGACTGCCGATACAAATGATTACAAAATAAAGGACTTACTAACTCTGGACACTTATCTGTTTGGCGATTTGGTACGATATGGTCGTGGTACAGATTTTGAACTTTACGAGATTTAGTAAATTAATGCCTGTCCGCCAAAGCTTTTGCGTAGGAGGAATTGAATGATTAAATGATAGAATGCTTGCCAGTCAAAGCTTTAGCGTAGGATAGATAGAATATTGAAAAGTAAAAAAATAGCAATTCAACTGGATTTGTTTATTTATTAAAACCCCTACCCCACTGCCTTGTCCTCCTTTCTTGATTCGGAGGCTCCAAAGCAAACCTTATTCTTATCATCCCACACAATGGCAAACAAAGCTTATTGTCCTCTTCATGACTAATGATATTTTAATTAAAATCAATTTTGCAGGCATAATGTTAGTCTATTATATGAAGATATTTTTTCTTTCTTTTTATTCTAAAGTAGTCTTTTTGAATAATTGTTAACTTAGCTTATCTGTATCATCAATAAAGTTCAATGAAGAATATAGTCATCATCGGCAATGGAATTTCTGGAATTACAGCTGCCCGGAACATCAGAAAATTAAGCGATCACAACATTACTGTAATTTCCGCTGAAACAGATCACTTCTTTTCCAGAACGGCACTGATGTACATTTATATGGGCCACATGAAATATGAGCATACAAAACCATATGAAGATTGGTTTTGGAAGAAAAATGATATTAATCTGGTGCGAGGATTTGTAGATACTATTGACACTGATAAAAAGAAAGTCCATCTGAAAGATTCCGGAAAAATAGCATATGACATCCTGATACTTGGTGTTGGATCTAAACCCAATAAATTCGGTTGGCCCGGGCAGGATCTCAAAGGTGTTCAGGGGATGTATTCTTTCCAAAACCTGGAAAATATAGAAACCTATACAAAAAATATCGATCGTGCAGTCATCGTTGGCGGTGGGTTGATTGGCATAGAGTTAGCCGAAATGTTACTATCAAAAAATATTCAAGTTACATTTCTTGTAAGGGAAAATAGTTTTTGGAATATCATATTGCCACCGGAAGAGTCAGAAATGATCAACAGGCATATACGAGAGCATCACATCAACCTGAGATTGGAAACTGAGTTAAAAGAAATTGTTGCTGATGAAAATGGAAGAGTTCGTGCAATTATCACAGGAGATGGGAAAGAGATACCTTGTCAGTTTGTTGGATTAACTGCAGGTGTGAGTCCGAATATCGACTTTTTGAAAGACTCAAAAATCAATGTTCAAAGAGGTATTGTGGTCAATGAATATTTTGAGACTAGTGTTCCACACGTGTATGCTATTGGAGATTGTGCACAATTTGAAACACCACTACCCGACCGAAGGCCAATCGAGCAAGTTTGGTACACCGGAAGAATGCATGGTGAAACGCTCGCCCAAACTATTTGTAAGGAAAAAAAATCATACAAACCAGGGCCCTGGTTTAACTCAGCGAAATTTCTGGATATCGAATATCAGGTATATGGAATTATAAAAAATCACCTCGATGAAGATGAGGATCAAATCTATTGGGAACATGACAATGGCAAACTTGCCATCCGCTTGGTCTATAGTAAATCTACAACTAATCTTATTGGAATAAATTTGATGGGAATCAGATACCGTCATAAGGTGTGTGATCGATGGTTGAAAAAAGGTGAAAAATTGGAAGATGTCATGAGAAATTTGAAAAGCGCAAATTTTGATCCGGAGTTTTTCAGAGAATATGAAGGTGAAATTCTGGAAATATATAATGCTAAGTTTCCGGATAACCTTGTTAAATCAAACTCTAAAAGAGGATTATTTGCTTTTATTTCTAACTAAATAACAATGAACAAATACATCACATTTGCAGGGCTAGGAATATTTGTAATAGGGTTCTTTGTTTTTGTTGGATCACTTACCATGAGTGATTATCAGCTTTCGGAAAATACCTTAAAAGACCAGGGAGAAGGTGAAAAATTTATGGCTTTATCGGAGTCATCCAAATCAATGATGGATGTTACCTATAAATCCAACATCGCTTTTATCCATGATCTTCGATCTGCCATAGAAAATGCCAATAACTCCATCATCGAAAAGTACGGAATTGCTAAAAATATCGCTTCGGAAATTTCTCTGGCGGCTGGAGAAAATGGGCAATTCATTTACAAGCAATCTATCATTGATGAAGTACTCCCGGCTACGGACGAGGCTTCCACTTTTCAAAATAAAAGTCTGAAAGAATTTACCGGATGGATGGAAGGCAAAAGTTATTCCTCAAAAGAAGAACTATCAAAACAGCTTACCGGTAGCATTGAAAGCATTAACATCAGCATCTCATACAAAATCGCATTTGACAGCTACGCTGCAAATAGCATTGTATTTTCCATCACTAAAGCTTCAAGCCTTGGGATGTTGAAAGGAAATTTAAAGCTTTGGCTTTTCCTGAGTCTTGGCTTTATTATCATTGGCGCATTTGCCTATTTCTATGGTACATATTCCGGTATTCCCCCAGGCATAAAAAACAACCAAATATTTATGGATGCCATCACCAGCAAAGGGTGGCTGGGTGTGGCATTGGGCACCTTCATGATCGCCTTTTATATCTTCTTGTATTTCTATCCGGAATACCTGACTAACTGGGTAATCTTGGTTGACCCCATCAGCTTCAGGCTTAACGGAGGCCCGGCAAGTCATTGGTTTTTATATGGCGTTTTATACACAATGGCAATTGGTGTAATGGGTGTCCGTATGATCTTGAAATACCGGCACAATACTTATCAGATTATCCGAACCATTTCGGTAATATTTTTCCAAACTGCTATTGCATTTATCCTTCCTGAAATCCTGTCTGCCCTGAACAAACCGGCCTATGATTTCAAAAATATATGGCCTTTGGACTATGATTTCTTTTATAACTACAACCTGAACGAGCTGATGGACAGCGGACTCCTTGGGTGGTTTATGCTATTTTGGGGTCTTGCATTAATCATTTTTGCCGTACCGATAATTACCTACTTCGTTGGGAAAAGATGGTACTGTTCGTGGGTTTGTGGCTGTGGAGGCCTTGCAGAAACTTTGGGAGATCCTTTCCGACAATTGTCTGATAAATCTTTGAAAGCCTGGAAAATAGAACGATGGATGATTCACTCCGTAATGGTATTTGCCATAATCAATACAGGAGCTGTGCTCTATACTTTTTTTACGGGAAGCTATTCCCTACTCGGCATTGGCACTGAAACCATAAAAGCGAGTTATGGATTTCTGATCAGTTCTATGTTTGCCGGAGTGATTGGGACTGGGTTTTATCCCATTATGGGCAATCGTGTCTGGTGCAGATTTGGTTGTCCTTTGGCTGCCTATCTGGGAATTGTGCAACGATTCAAGTCTCGTTTCCGCATCACCACCAATGGCGGACAATGTATTTCCTGTGGCAACTGCTCTACGTATTGCGAAATGGGTATTGATGTGCGTTGGTATGCTCAACGTGGCCAAAATATCGTCCGTTCTTCCTGTGTGGGTTGCGGGATATGTTCTGCTGTTTGTCCCAGAGGTGTCCTAAGACTGGAGAATGGCCCGGAAAAGGAACGATTGAATGTGCCCGATTTGATTGGGAATGAGAGTTTGTAGATGATTTGATAATATTAAGTTATTTTTATCCCTGCTAAAATTACATATAATTAAATAATAGTAGACATAATTAGCGCTATAGAAAAGTAAATTTTCTATCGATTTTTTATGTTGAGATGTTGAGTAAATTAACCCTTTAGCTGATGCGAGCCACCTTTCCCCATACAATTTTGCCGCAAATTGCAATTAAATTGACCTTCCTTATCCTTGACTTTTTAAAGTCCACCTTTAGAATTAACCTTGACTTTTTAAAGGCAATGTTATTCTCTCCCCAGCAGAGTCACTCGTAGAGGACTCTAATGAGTCAGGATTAAATCAGGGCTTCATGATAATGGCTACTATCATAAAACGTACAAATTACGACTTCTCAATTATTTACTCCCTAAATTGCAATCCGGCATCCCGGTAGCTCCGAGTCCCTGCCTTGCCGGCAGGCAGGCCTTATCAGGTGACTTGAAGCGGAAATAAGTGCCTGAGTTGATTGGAAATGAATTAATAGAGATACCCTTAATGCTTGCCTGTTTCTCTACCTTCCCAGCCACTTTTTCCTTCGTCGATAAATATCTCATGTACTGTTCTTGATACACGATCATCAACCTCCTCCACCAGTCGTATCCTCAATGGATTTGTAAGTTGTTTTTGCCATTTTAAAGCTGGAGCATAAGGCTTATCACCTTCATCAATCTCATAGGTAAGATATGCCCATTTTTCTGCAAAGAAATTACCTTCCATAGCAGGGATCATCTGCTGCATATTTGACGACTGAAATGTAAGAGAAAGCGCGCGAGCCCAATATATCCATGGGCCGCCAGTAATGTACATATATGGATTTAAGAGACGAGATTTTGATTCAAGTCCTGCATTGACGTAATTTAGCTGAATGCCACAAAATCCAATCCCTGTTTCCTTATTGTAAAAAGTAATCCATGGCACATCATCTTCGATGAGCAGATCAGTAAGCTCCGGCATTCCGGCTACGTCGTACTCGATTACCTTATCACGCACGGCGTCGTACCAGGCGGCGTGAGTGATTAGTTCTCGTTTGAAAACAATTTCGGCATTTCTGAGTGCTATGCATTCAATTCTTTTATTAATCCTCATTGTTGTCGAGCTGATAAAATATGGCACTCCCGGATAAAAATCATATCTCACAGAAGCATCAACTTCAGGAATTTCTCTTAAATTATCCCAAACTTCAGTAGATGTAATTACCGGACCTGCCACGTGATTAACATTGGCAGGGGGCTTCCAGTCGGCAGTGTGGGTCCATGGAGTAGGTGGGGAATATATGCCGGGATTCCAGTGAATTGCGCCATTGGTTTCCATACGGTGAAATAATGGTGCATCAGGTTTACTTTTAAGTGTTATCTGATCTAAATGACCGGAGTCCGGGTGCAGGACAATGGAATATAATTTATTATCTATTCGAAGACCGGGAGCTTCTCCTTGAACCCTAAGATCGGTTTGGTACATTTTTGCCAGGGCATTTTCATTATTATAATAAATCAAATATACCTTGCTTGATTTTGCGGGAACATTAGCCAGAAACGCAACACGTGCGGTTACGGTTGCCATCCAAAGTGGAATTTCGCGAGTTGGATTACCGTTGGCATCCGGATCGAGATCATCTTCTTCTAAATATTTCATTATATCATAAACCTGGCTAGGCACTTCTTCTAATTCGTAGGTTTCAGGATCAATGGCTACAACTCTGATTTCCCTGGTTAGATGTTGGGCCTCATCGGGGTAAAATGAAAGTAGCACCTCCACCGGTTCCGTCGATCTATCAATTCCTGCTGTTTCGGACAATACAATTGATTTATAATTTTTCCAGGCATTATCAAAAACTGCTTTTCCTGCTGGTGCTGTAAGCGTTTTTGTTGAAGATAAGATCACATCATCCTTCGAGGCATGAAGGTTTTTCTTTATCCGCACCCTAATGTTTATTTTATAATCCTCACCAGGTTCCCATTTTACCCAGCCAACTACATGAGGTTTTTTGTATAAAGTTCCATTTTGAGATAAACCATAGGCTGAAGGAGTGCGATGGCTTAATGCCGGTCGGTCAAAATCCGTTAATTCATCTGATCTATGCAGGTTGGTAAATCGAAGCAATTTGCCATTGACCTCTGCTTCCACTTCAATAATTGATGCCTGTGGCAATTCTATCTCTGCAATAAAATGATAGAATGGAATTGCAGGACTTGGGTAGCCCAATTCAAGGCTGGTGATTTTCAGTTCTTTGTTTTTATCTCCTTTTCCAAAGCCAACATTTGAGACTATTAAAATGAGAACAATTGTTATAAAATTAAATACAGACTTTTTCATTTTGGTGATTTTAGGTTTGAGGTCACAAAAAATTATCCCCCTAATTATTATTTATTTTAGTAATCAAATTCCGATCTCTGAGTCCTTTCACTCCATTTTCCCAAGGACCTCCTGCGCCCCAAAGGTAGTACGTAAAATACATGGTGCTCTTTTGATAAATAGGAGTCCAGGGTTGGAATTCGGTATAATAATGGTGTGCATCTCTATTTCGAGGATGATTCATCCACATATGTAGAAAAAGTGGTTGATCAACTGGAAACGCTCCAACAAATGTAATATCTTCTTTGGTATCATAGCCGGCGTTCCAACCTTCCTTGATATTTAAAAATGCATGTCCATAAAATTTTTCTGGCTTCATGCGTAATTCAACAATCCCGTCTTGATCGGGAACCATAAATACATCTTCTGTCCAGTGTTTCTTTCCCAATTCAAGAATTGGCTGGGGGCCCAGCACATTGGCTTCAGAATTTTTAAATGTCAAAGCAAATCGCACTTCCAATAAAGGAGAATCGCCATAAAGGGTAAATGTCTTTTCCAGCTTGTTTCCAAAATATTCTGTCCACATTCTCACACGAACAAAATCACCCTCCTTCTTAACAATTTCAGCTTGATACACTTGATGTGTCTCCATACTTCCCTGCCCGAGAAAATCCTCAAAACCTCCATATGGATAATATCCTCTTTTTCGGAACGAGCGCTTGTCATCGATGGCTTTCTTTGGCCACAGTTTAAAAAGTACATTATCATTTCGGCTTTTTACGATATATTCAATTACTCTGGCTCCTGTAGCCAAAAGCGTAATTTGGACGCTGTCATTTTCCATTCTAATTTCATCCACGCCATCACTGTTTAGATCCAGTGCATAGGCATATGGTTTTCCCTCTGCCTTACCAACTCCCAGTTGCGATGTGTAATCTATCCCCAGGGCAGACACCCTAACATTATAATTGCCGGCAGGTAATTCTAACTCAAATAACATGTCTTGAAATTTGCCTGTAGCAGCATTGCAGGTTTGCGAGGTTTTAAAAATTACTTTCTTTTCATTATCAGCAGATACTACTTGAACTTTTACTGGGAAAGAAGATTTGTTTGTGAAATTATGGATCGTTACCGGATAGCTTACTTTTGGCGTATGTCCGTACAGAAGTCTGTGAACAGAAATTGCCTGGGGTAAGTCAAGCATGGCCAGGGTACTTTTCTTTTTCCCATTCCATTTAAAATGTACAGCGATAGGATTCGTATTGTCCATTGCATTTATTGTGGGTTCTAATGCAAATTGAAGCATCTTTGTGCCGTTGGCAGATAGATCAAACTTAATATCCGTCTTACTCTTGATTTTAATTGTTGCAGGCAACTTCAACTCTAACTCTCCTGAAACCGGTAAAGAAAAATTATTTTTCACAGTGACCTGTAAATTATATCCATCAATTGTCGATTCTATACTTATTTGGTCTCCGAAATATTCTTCCAAATATTCTTTGTCCAAAAGCAATATCTGTAAGGCATTGCGGAAAATAGCAGGCCCCATCATCTTGCCCTTGGCCAATATGCCCACTTCTCGTCGGTCGAGGATGGCCTCCCACATGGTTTTCTGAGTTAGTTCTGTGCCTTTTTCAAGAAACAGCACCATACTCGATAAGGCATTATTGGCTAACATTCCGGTTTTCAAAACAAACGGCACATCTTCATTATCAATTTGCTCTTTGTTCCCTTCGTTCGCAAAGTATCCATCATATTGATATGGATCCGCAACAGTATCCCACACTTGTCGGAATACATAACCTCCTTTTTCTTTGGCAAAATTGATCCACGAATCTTTGGTGAACATACTTTGATTTTGAAATCCATCATAATCCCTGCAACCATAAACAGGAGAAAATCCTACATCTGTCACTATGGGAAGATCAACCTGATCCATCCAGGTATTTAGTTCGTCTTTTGCCAAATAATCCATGTAACCATTAAATACAAACCAGCTATTGCCTTCATTCATACCTTTTCCTATCACATCCAATGGGTGACCATCGGTACATGTAACACTTTTTAGTAATGTCTCTGCGCCAAACCAACCTTTGTGCAGATTGTATGTTTCTACAATTTCTTCGGTTCTTTCGATGAGTTTCTTCATTCGATCACGTGTTTTTTCATCTGTAGAACTGACAACAAATAGTTTCCTTTCTCCATTTTCCAGATAGAAAGCATCTGCCCTTTTAAGGTCTGATGCACCATATTGATGGCTTTTTAATAATTCAGGCCAATTATTTCCAGACGGACATTTACTATTTACCTTTTTACCAACTTCAGAATCTGGGTTGACAAAAATGAGTACATTTTTATTTTTTAACGCTCCCTCCAATTCATTTTGTGAGGGCTGGTTTAACAAACTGTACTGCTTGGAAAATAGGTGATTTATAAAACCTTCTTGCATGAGCAATCCCGGAACACCCATATCTTCAGCAATATCCACCTTGCTCTGCATAATGCTCTTTTCTACATTTGGAACTGCCATTTTATACAGATTCCCATAGCGGTACCAGGTACTATATGTATCGTGCCAATAATTTGTATATCCATTAAATTGGTATTCACTGCTCACCGCATTTTCGATTGTTTTGTCATTTTTATCAGTATGTTCCCAACCTTCCAAATGCTGGCTTTTGACAATAAAACTTGGAGTTATAAAGAAACCTAAGATGGCAATAATAAAAGTGAACTTAGAAATGGTTTGATTATTCATTGTAGAAAAAGTAAGAGGGTGAATAAATTCTCAACCAGCTCATAATTCTAAAAATAAAGCCAACTGATTATACATTTATAAAGACTATAAAATGAATTGAAACTCTTAATCAATCAGCAATCATTTTGTGAATTAATTCATATAAATTTATAATAATGATACAATGTCATTTAGTTAAGCTTTTCGTCACTGCAAGACTACCAATGACGTAAAAAAATACCGTGATAGTCCCCGGACCTGTTCCGGGGTCTGTCGGAAATTTGAAAAATCATTTCTTATGCAGGCAGATCCCAGAATAAATCTGGGAATTAACTGGTGTTTTTTGACGTCATTGACAACCTGCCTACTGCAAGCAGGTTTGTGCGTTTTGAAAAAAATTTAATCCTCGCGATGACGTGCTGGCTTAACTAAACGACATTGAATAATGATATGGTACTCAATAAGTGAGTAGAAGTATAATTAATAATGACAATTATTATTACTAATTTGTGCCCTAAAATAAATACAACATTTAATGGAAGAATCAATAAGAATTTTAACAGCAAGCCGTAGTACATTTTTAACCATACTATGCACATCTTTTGTTTTTGTGTTTTCGCAAAGTTGTCAGTCTGTACCGGAAACACCTGCCTCATCTGACAAATATCGTCTTGTATGGAATGAGGATCCTGCCACCAATATTACTGTTGCCTGGGATCAGCATAAAAATGCAAATGCAATTGTGATGTATAGTACGATTGATCATGGCAAGGAATTTTGGAAATATGAACTTTCTAAAAAAGCAGATCGGATATTGGACAAATATGGAATGAATACACATTTCGCCAAGCTTTCAAATTTGAAACCGGACCAAGAATATTATTTTGTGATCAAAGACGATACTGGAGTAAGCGAAAGATTCTGGTTTCGTACAGCTCCTGACAAACCACAGGCCTTTACATTTGTCGCAGGTGGAGATACCAAAAGTGATGGCAAACCATTGGAAGCAGGACGGGCAGCCAATCGTTTGGTATCTAAATTACGACCACTCTTCGTTATGTTCAATGGAGATTTTTGTAGTGGAAATGGTACGGTTCCGGAACGATGGCATATTTGGCTTAAAGACTGGCAAGAGCTTACCACCACTCCAGATGGTAGAATGATACCCATTTTCCCGGTTCATGGCAATCATGAAAATGGTGACCATGCCAATTTGAATTATATTTTTAATGCACCATACCAGGAAAATGACTCATCTCAAATTTATTATTCAGTTTCTTTTGGGGGAGATTTCTTCCATATCATTGCATTAAATTCATCTGTAGATGAGGGAGGTGTTCAAAAAGATTGGCTGGAAAATGATCTTAAATCACATAAAAATTATTCCTTCAAAATTGCCGGATATCACAAACCCTTCTGGCCACATACAAGTAGCAAAGCTGAAAACGAGTATCAATACAACCAATGGGCTCAAATGTTTTTTGACTATGGCCTGGATATCTCCATGGATGGTGATTCGCATATGAGTAAAATAACTTTTCCCTTGCGACCCGACAGCACATCGGCAGATTCATTTATGGGATATGTAAGAGATGACGAAAATGGAACAATGTTTATGGGCGAAGGAAGTTGGGGTGCCCATCCAAGACCTATTGACGACGATAAGCCCTGGACGCTCAAAAGCTTTAGTGGCAACCAGATAAAATTATTCCATGTCATGCCCAAAGAAAACAACCTGCCTGACAGAATGGATATTTATACTGTAATAACCGCAACATATGACGAAAATGGCAAGCAAACACTTTATGAAGAAAATGTTGGCCGTTTGTCAGAAGAAAATCTTTTTGACATTCCTGAGAATATAACCTTACTGGAAAATAATGGATATGGGCAAGTGATCAAATATCCTTTTGGTTTAAATGCAAGTCCAAAATAAAATGAGATCCTCCTTGGCATTCATATTGTTCATTGGTGGATTTTGGAGCTGTGAGAACCAAAAAAATAATTCGGCAGCAACATTACAATTCAATGAAAATATCATGCCCCGCTGGGAGACAGGTATTTTTCCTTTGCAAAAAGAGCATGTTCACGGCCCAACAATTGTTGAACTACCAAATGGTGATTTGTTGTCTGCGTGGTTTCAGGGATCTGGAGAGCGATGGGCCGATGATGTAAAGATTATGGGATCGAGACTGGCAAAAGGCGATACTATATGGTCTCCGACATTTCTTATGGCCGATATCCCCAGGTTTCCGGATATAAATCCCATGATGTTTATGGATACAAAAAACAGACTGTGGCTCATGTGGTATCCTGTGCTTGCAAACCAATGGGACACATCAATTCCCATTTATCGAATTAGTGAAGATTATGAAAACCCCGGAGCACCTGTCTGGTCATGGCAGGATATAATTTTAGTTAAACCCGGTGATAAAACAGAAAGAGGCATACAGCCGGGAGATCGTTTTGTCGAAGCTGTGGCAAAGCAATTGGCAGAGTACGAGGTTTATCTGAAGGATGAATTAATTCAAAAAATTCCAGAAGAAAAACAAAAATATCTCCTTGGACTTTGGAAAGAATATAAAATGAAAGTTGATAGCCTTGCCGGCGGTAAAAACATGGTTCGTAGTGGAAAATTCAAAAAAGGAGATAAGCAAGAAAATGTACAATTAGGCTATCCATTATCCAGGCGAATTGGTTGGCAAACAAAAAATAAAGCAATCATCATCAGTGACAGAATCATTGTTCCTTTATATTCGGATGGATTTAATTGCTCCTTATTCGCGATAACCGATAACCTTGGCAAGACCTGGCAATTTAGCAATCCTGTAATTGGTGGCATAGGCATTCAGCCAACCTTAGCCGTTTTCAGAGATGGTTCGCTGGCAGCTTATTTACGAGACAATGGCCCTCCACCTCAACGCATGCAACGAACAATTTCCAAAGATGGAGGAATCACATGGAGCATAGCCAAAGACACAGGCCTTCCAAATCCGGGAGCAGGTTTTGATATGGCAACTCTGGCCTCCGGGGAATGGCTATTGGTTTACAACCACACCGAAGAAGGAAGACACGATCTGACCGTGGCAATATCTGATAATGATGGTGAAAGCTGGAAATGGAAGAAGCAAATTGAATACGATGATCGTGGAGACTTAGCCACATCGAGCCATTATCCCGCAGTCATTCAGGGTGCCAATGGTATGATACATACTGTCTATAGTTTTCATCATAAAGATAGAGACGGCGGCCCGAACAAAACCATTAAATATGCCTCTTTTCCGGTAAGTTGGGTGAAGGAGTAATAATGAGAAATGAATAGTTATGAGGATGAGGATTATTACTTTTTTTTACCTTTTCATCTTCCTTTCCATATGGCAGCAACAATTTTAATTCCATCGATTAACTGTTAGTTTTACCCAGAGGATGCAATGGTAAATAATAGTTACTTGTAATTATTACATAAATTTTAGAGGGCATTAAAATTTTAACATGCAATACAATTCAATTAAAATAAAGGGACTCAGAGGTTTCGAAAAAGAACAGGAACTTAAGATTGCAATTCCCAATGGGCAACTTGGCTCTGGTTTGACGATTATAGTTGGGCCTAATAATTCTGGGAAATCGACAATTTATGAATCCTTGAGAGCAATCTCACAATTCGAACCTCCAAGTTTTACGGAAGGGAAAAGGAATAAAAAAGCTGGGGACAAGATTTTTATAGAACTGGTTAATAGTGAAGGACAATCTATAGTTTTGAGGACAACGGATTCTTACGGCAGTGAATCTATCTTCGAAGAAAAGGGTATCCAAATAAATAGTGTTAAGATACACACGCTACCTTCAAGGAGAACATTTAATCCTTTTTTTGGTAAAGGAAATTGGAATAAAAATACTTATCTAATGCAATCTACTTTACCATCAATAAGAGGGCTGGAACTAAGCAACTTCTATCATCGAATTTTTGAGATACAGAAAAATCAAGAAAAATTTAACAACGTTTTAGGGGAAATATTGAATCCCCTTCCTAAATGGAATATAGACCAAAATGATAGTGGTCAATATTACATTAAGTTTAAATTATCATAATAGTGACGGTGCTGGTGAAGGCTTAATTAGCATATTTACAATAGTTGATACTTTATATGATTCGGCTCCAAACGATGTAATAGTAATTGATGAACCTGAACTTTCTTTACATCCAGCTCTGCAAAGAAAATTAAGTAAGGTATTATTAGACTATTCTCGTAACAGGCAAATAATCATTTCTACTCACTCACCTTTTTTTATCGACTGGACAAGCTTAATTAATGGAGGAAAACTAGCAAGAACGACAAAATTGAATGGGGCAATCAAAATAAATAATTTAAAGAATGAAACAATTCAATCTCTTAAGCCTTTATTCCGTGACTTGAATAATCCTCATATTTTTGGTTTGAATGCAAATGAGGTATTCTTTCTTGAGGATAATGTAATACTTACAGAAGGTCAAGAAGATGTGATTTTTCTAAAGCGTATAATTGAAATTATTGGTTTAGAGGTAAAAGGAAGTTTTTTTGGTTGGGGTGTTGGTGGTGCTACTAATCTTGAAAAAATCCTAACGCTAATGAATGACTTAGGATTTAGAAATATCGCAACAATTTTAGATAGAAATGTTTCTAAATTAAAAGCTTCATTGGCTGAAAAATTTCCAGATTATTTTTTTGAGTGCATTCCGACCAATGATATTAGAGATAAACCTTATAGAAAAGAAACCACTGCTATTGTTGGCCTTGTCGATCGAGGGGGTAAGAAAGTTAAGAAAGAACACATTCCTGCGATAAAAGAATTAATTAAAAAAATAAATGAGAAAATGGAGTAACACATGGTAACATCAACTATCGATAATGCCTGCACGTAAACCAAAAAATCACTGATAGCGAGACTGTAACCATTGGGAAAATCGAAGGTATTTGGGCAGACATCAATCCTGATGCCTCATTAATGTCTAGAAAAAATTTGAGTGGAATCTTCATTAAAAACCCAGGAGCTTCAGTCGCCTGTAAAAGTGTTATGGTAACCCAAGGAGATCAATCCAATTCCATAAGGTTATCTGATGTAAACGAGCATAAATTTAAGGGCCTAATTGTTCAAGAGTAAGGTTACAAAAAATCTTTGCGTATTGGAGAAAAACTATCAACCAGCTTTACTT
>CAZDRA010000081.1:0-19193 GCA_964507705.1 uncultured Roseivirgaceae bacterium
CACTTTCATCATGAAAATATCACGTAAATATTACTTGAAAATAATATCTAATTTAGGATTATTATACCTGTATATTGTTTTAAATCCCTAGTTACCAAAACACAATTATATTTTTGATTTAGTAAAATAACTACGTTGCAAAAGGTGAATAAATTCACATAAAAAAATTGGATTTCCCGGATGCTTTGATGCAAGGAATAAATTGACTTGGGACCTGTCCTACTACGTATTACAATTTGAGTATAAATTTAAATAAATAGATAATGAAGAAATTATACAATAACCATTGAATGGTTATACAGAATTTCTCATAAACTAAACTCTCAGAAAAACTATTTAGAGTTGGGGTATAGTTCTATTTTTTTTCCAATTTCCTGATAATAGCAGTCATATGATTGCGCAAAGCACTTTGCCAATTATCATCACCATCCCATTGCTCACCTAGGTAGATATCTCCACTATTGATGTGCTTTACATAATATTTATATACCATACCATCAATGGGGATTGATTTTATTGATGCAAATCCGCTTTCATCTTTGGTGACTGTTATCAATTCTTTAATATCACTCCCCATGTCGTAATTAAGTAATTTTTTCACATTACCTCCAGAAGAATTAATGCTCATTAAGACAAATTGGAATCCTTTAGATAAGAGTTTCTTTTCATCATATTCATATGGCACAATCTCAAATTTATAAGGATATTTTAACATCAATTGTTCCAGTTGTCTATTTCGAGATAAATTTTCTTCATTCTCCTTTTGAACCAAGGCAAGCATTTCTGCTTTTGATTGGGCTGTAGTATTTTCCGGTGATGGCAAGTCTTCGAACAATGGAATTGCTATTTTATCAATTCTAAGATCTGTGTTAAAAGTCTCGGATCTTCGACCTTTGATGATATCAACCCCTTGATAAAATTCAGGTGTGTCTATAATTAGTAAATTTTCTAAAGTAATATTTGCCAAGTCAATAGATCTGGCAAGGTTTCTAAAAAGAATTTCTATATCACTAGTTTGAGATTTCCACGCTGTTTGATTATTAGAAATAAAAGTTGGTTTTTGATTGTAAGATGTGATCACCCCAATATATTGATCACGACCATTAATATTATCCTTCGATAGCAACAATATATTCTTTATATCTCTTTTGGTCATCTGCTCTGTAATAGATCTTTTAACATCATAACCGGCGATCAAATCATCAACATAAATATATTGAATAGCATCGATGCTTAGTTTTTTGATATAAAAATGTGCCTCTCGGGCAAACTCTTTCCAATCGCCGCGCACTGTACCATCCCCATCATTCATTGAAACAATAACAATGGTTTTAGAAAGTTGTAAATCTTTTGGAATTACATTGGAACCAGAATTCAGAATGGTCATAATTTTCAACTCCGCAGAACTGATAGCTTGCCCAAGGCAAATCATTGAAGAACTGCCGAAAAGGAAAAAAATGGGAAGTAGAATTATTTTGTGCACAGGCTTATAAAAAATATTGGTAAATATAAAATTTATTTTTTTGTGAGTTTAATTCAGCATACAAATGCAACTTCTGAATTAAATAATTACTGATTAGAAAATTTTCGTTTTAAATAATGAGCTGTGTGGTTATTTTCTAACTTTATCATTTCTTCTGGTAATCCTGCAAATACAACCTCGCCCCCCTTGTCTCCACCATCTGGTCCCATATCAATTACCCAATCAGCAGATTTAATTATTTCTACATTGTGCTCAATAATCACAACAGAATGTCCTTTGTTAATCAAGGCATTTATTGCCGCCAACAAATTTTCAATGTCTTTAAAATGAAGTCCGGTGGTTGGCTCATCAAAAATAAATAAGACTTTTTCATTCGAATAACTATTTCCTTTTCCCAGAAAAGAAGCCAGTTTTACCCGCTGGGCTTCTCCCCCACTAAGTGTATTGGAAGATTGGCCCATGCCAATATATCCCAGGCCCACATCCTGAAGTGGTTTCAATCTGGATATTATACTACTTTTATCATTGAAAAATTCTATTGCATCATCAACGGTAAGTTCCAACACATCCGATATATTCTTTCCATTAAATTTAACTTCTAAAACCTCAGACTTAAACCTCTTGCCATTGCAGCTCTCGCACAATAAATAAATATCTGCCATGAATTGCATTTCAATTTTAACTGTCCCTTCGCCTTGGCAAGCTTCACATCTTCCGCCATCAACATTAAATGAAAAATAAGAAGGTTTATAGCCCCTGGATTTTGCAAGACTCTGAACAGAAAAAAGCTGCCTGATTTGATCATAGGCTTTGACATATGTCACTGGATTTGACCTTGAAGATTTGCCTATTGGATTTTGATCAATATATTCCAGTGAAGTAATTTTATCAATATCTCCTTCAACCCGCTCAAATTTTCCTGTCAGCTCAGACGCAATGCCCATTCTCTTTCCAATGGCAGGATAAAGTATTCTTTTCACAAGTGTAGATTTCCCCGACCCACTTACTCCGGTAATTACTGTCAGCACCCCTAATGGAATTTTGACATCAATAGATTTCAGATTATTCTCTTTGGCCCCATAAATATCAATCGCATATTTCCAAGGTCTTCTATGCTTTGGAATCTCAATTTTATCAACCCCATTCAAAAACCTTGTTGTATGTGTTTCTGTGTGGTTTTTTATTTCCTTAGCATTTCCCTGAAAAACCAAATGCCCCCCATGTGTTCCTGCGTCAGGACCAATATCAATAATTTGATCTGCGGCAATCATAATATCCTCTTCGTGCTCAACTACAATTACAGTATTTCCAAGATCTCTTAGATGCTTCAAAACCTGGATCAGCTGCGAAGTGTCTCGCGGATGCAAGCCAATACTTGGTTCATCTAAAATATACATCGAACCGACCAGAGAACTACCCAATGAAGTTGCCAATTTTATACGTTGAAATTCACCTCCCGACAGCGAATTTGTTAGCCGATTAAGTGTAAGGTAGCCCAAACCAACCTTTTCCAAATAACCAATTCTATTATTAACTTCCTGAAAAATCCGCTTAGAAACATTTGTTTTATACTCGTCTAATTTCAGATCATTAAAAAACCTTTTAAGTTCATCAATCTGCATTAATACTAAATCAACAATGGACTTTTTACCAATTTTCACATAAGATGCATCCTTTCTTAATTTAGTACTTCGGCAATCTGGGCAGACAGTCTTTCCCCTGTATCGTGAGAGCATTACTCGGTATTGAATCTTGTGAGACTGTGCTTCGATTGATTTAAAAAAAGCATCAATGCCATCAAAATGCTCATTCCCTTTCCATAGTAATTGCTGTTGTTCTTTTGAAAGATCCTTAAAAGGTCTATGAATTGGAAAGTCGAAATTTGCAGTACTTTTGAGGAAGGCACTGAGCCACTTTTTCATAGACTCACTTCTCCATGGTACAATTGCTCCTTCGTAAACAGATAGATTTATATCTTGAATTACAAGGTCGGGATCAATACCCAAGACCTTGCCAAATCCTCCACATCTCTTACAAGCTCCATATGGATTATTGAAACTAAATAGATTTACACTTGGCTCTTCGAATATGATGCCATCAGCCTCAAATTTATCGGAAAAAAGATTTTCATTTTCTCCAACAAACTGAATAATACATTCATCGTGGCCCTCAAAAAATGCCGTCTGAACTGAATCAGAAATTCTGTATAAATTATCCTCATCATTTTTTTTAACTACAATCCGATCAATTAGAATGCGAATGTTGCTATAATCCAATCCCTGAGGAGAATTATTTAAAATATTTTCAATATCGACTGTTTTTCCCTCCAAATAAATTCTTGTGAAACCCTTACTCAATAATATTTTCAATTCATCACTGAGGCTTCTGCCATTTTGTTGATGTAAAGGACTCATAATCATAAACTTGCTTCCTTCAACTTTTTCATTTATAAAATTAACCACATCAGTTACAGAATCGCGAGAAACAATCTTCCCGCTAACCGGCGAAAAAGTATCTCCAACCCTTGCAAACAACAATTTCAAATAGTCATAAATCTCTGTTGTTGTACCAACTGTCGATCTCGGGTTTCTGGTATTTACTTTTTGCTCAATAGCTATTGCTGGAGAAACGCCTTTTATATAATCAACCTCTGGCTTTTCCATCCTACCCAGGAATTGACGTGCATATGAACTCAGACTTTCTACATACATCCTTTGCCCCTCAGCAAATAATGTATCGAAAGCAAGTGAAGATTTACCAGAGCCGGACAGGCCTGTAATTACGACAAATTTATTTCTTGGTATGGCAACAGTAAGATTTTTGAGATTATTAACCCGTGCAGATTTTATAAGAATAAACTTCTTTGGATCCAATTCACTAAATTTTTCTTTTGGTTGAATTTCAATTTTTGTCGTCATATACTCCAAATATATAAATGCGATATTGTATTATAAAATTTCATTTTGCAATACAATACAGTGTTCTTAAATAACTTTATGATATTTACATCAATCATAAGCATTACATAAAATATCAGCAATATATTTACTTTATTTTTGAATATATCGCAAATTTTAAAAATAAATATCAATTATATAAGTTTTGCATGCTTTTTGCTTTTTGTTACTTTTGAATAATTAATCAATTAAAATGTCTTACATCTAATAATATAATATGGTTTGAAAGTCTACGTTAACTAAATGTAATTATAATGAAGAAATACAAGATTAGTGATAGTGAATTGATTTCACTTTACATGAAAGGAAACGAAGAAGGTTTTAAGGAATTATTGAACAGACATAAAAATAGAGTATTTACTACCATTCATCTTATAGTTAAGGATACTTACCTTGCTGAAGATTTATTACAAGAGACATTCATAAAGGCCGTGAATACTATCAAATCAGGGCGATATAATGATGAAGGAAAATTTTTACCATGGATATTAAGAATAGGTCACAATTTAGCCATCGACTCATTCAGAAGATCAAAAAGGTATCCGATGGTATTGATGGAAGATGGTTCCAATATATTTGATACGCTTGAATTTGCAGAAATGCCAATTGAAGATAAGCAAATTAATCGGGAGACCATTGATAAATTAAAGAGGCATATTCAGGAATTGCCTGAAAGCCAAAAACAAGTACTAATAATGAGATCTTACCTCGATATGAGCTTTAAAGAAATAGCTGATGCGTCTGGGGTAAGTATTAATACAGCCCTTGGGCGAATGAGATATGCCCTCATTAACCTCAAGAAAAAAATGTTAAAAAACAGCTTAGCCTATGACAAAAACGCATACCCGAGATGATGTATTGAGATACATTTATAAGGAAATTACCTGCGAAGAAGCCGTGACTATTGAAGAGCAATTGCTTGAAAACAATGGTTTAATGGATTTTTATAACCAAGCTAAAGAAATTTTATTTCAAATTGATGAAATTAAATTTGAGCCTTCGGCAAAAGTTCAACGCAATATCCTTAAATACTCCAGTTCATTGAATTTTGAATCTATAAACTAAAAGCTAAATTCTTAGTTTATCTCAATTTTAACGACAGTCGAATAAATCTGCAAATTTCAAATACAAACAAATACTGTATGTTAGCTTGGAAATATCCAAAAGCGCATGTTTGGGATAATTTTTTTGTTGAGGTATAATGCCTATTTTTTCCAAAAAATCTTAAGCAGAACTCTCCTACATAATATTTATGTGCGGCATTAATCTCATCATTGACAAAAATAAAACACTCGATACAGGGTTCATAGACAGGATGTCTTCCTGCACACATCATCGCGGACCCGACGAGACTAAATCTTTCAGAATTGAAACAAAATCTCAGCATATTTATTTAGCCGCCAATCGCTTAAAAATAACTGACCACTCTGTACAAGCATCTCAACCCATGGTTTCACCCGATTCAAAATATGCCTTGCTATTCAATGGAGAAATTTACAACTTTAATACGCTTAAAAATGAGCTGATTAATACCGGTATTTCCTTTTCGTCTCATTCCGATACAGAAGTACTTTTCCAATGGTTGATTTTGTACGGCAAGCAGGGCATTGAAAAATTAGAGGGTATGTTTGCATTTGCTTTCATTGATTTGGAAAAGGATGAAATTCTGGTTGCTCGGGATCGATTTGGAATAAAACCTACCTATTATTTTGAAGACGAAAATTATTTAATTGTTTCTTCGGAAATAAAACCTATTGTAGAATCAGGCCTGGTAAAAAAGGAAATTAATGCCTCCCAAATCCATCATTATCTTGCATACAAATATGTGAGAAAACCAGAAACCTTTTACCAAAATATTTATGAGCTCGAGCAAGGCACTTTTCTTCGCCACCATAAAAGTGATAGTCAAATAAATTATTTTAATGAAAAAAATAATCACTTCAAGAATGAGTCTCCTGAAGTCGGTAAGATTGAAAACTTAATTACAGATAGCCTCCTTCAGCAGTTGAGTGTGCAAGTTCCTCTCGGACTATTGCTCAGTGGAGGTGTTGATAGCACTTTACTACTGGCCCTTGCAAAAAAAGAAGGTTTTACCATGTCAACATACAGCATCATCAATTCTCAGGCTGATAGGTCGTTTGGGACAAATGACTACAAATATTCCAGAATGGCTTCATCAGCATATAAAAGTGATCACCATGAAATAGAAATGGGCATTTCTATAATGAATCAATTTGATGAATTTATTGAGCATATGGATCAACCTATTGGAGATTCGGCATATTTGATGACCTCTGAAATTTGCAAAGTCGCCTCTAAACCTCAACCTCATCAGAACAGAAAATCAGGCATGAAAATCTTACTATCCGGTGCCGGAGCAGATGAATATTTTGGTGGATACAACCGGCACTGGGCATTTTACAATTATTTAAAGCATAAAAAGAAACTGGACTTATTAATGCCTTTACTTAAGCCCACAATAAATTTACTCCCTTGCGGTTTTTCGCATCCATTGAGGAAGAAATTTAAGCTTATCAAAAAATGGTCGAAATCCTATAACCAATCACCACATAAAACATATCATAACTATTTAACTTTCAATGGGTTCAATTTATACCAGCACAAAATAAATGAAAATGACCATGGAAATTCTGACCTTTTATCCTGGGCTTTGGAGCATGATCAAAACAACTATTTGGTAAGCGATGTGCTTGCCGTGAGTGATAAAGCATCAATGCGTCATGGCTTAGAAATGAGAGTTCCCTTCCTCGATGAAAAATTAGTTGCGTATTTGTCAACCTTAAATCCAAATGTACTTTTAGGAAAAGGGCAGAAATGGCTCCTTAAAAATATTTTGGTAAAGCATGGGGGTGAAAAATTTATTAACCGCCCGAAAGAAGGTTTTGGTTTGCCACTTTCAAGTTGGTTATTTGATAAGCGCGTTGCTCATCTTTGGGAATTATTTGAATTAAAAGACAGTATAATTTTTCAATATTTAGAAAAGGAGAAATTTGACTATTTGGTAAATCAGCAAAAGCAAAAAAAAGAAGATCACGGCCCATTGTTATGGTCCATTCTTGTTTTAGGTCATTGGCTGCAACGTAATTTTTCGTAAGGCTCTTGAAAGCAAATGAATAAATATTAATGCAATTGAAAAAAATTATTTATATCCATCAATATTTTAAAACCCCCAAAGAGAGTGGTGCGATTCGCTCTCTTCATATTTCGAAAGGGATGGTTGATCAGGGGATGTACGTGGATATGATCACTAGTCATAACAAAAGTAATTATGAACTTAATATTATTGATGGCGTTAATGTTCATTTTATACCCGTCAATTATTCCAATAAACTAACTTTTGTAAATAGGTATTTCGCTTTTTTCAGTTTTGTATTTGCGGCTATAAAACTAATTCAAAAACTTCCTAAGGCAGATTTATGCTATGCTACATCTACACCTCTGACTGTCGGTATCATAGCGTTGTGGATAAAATGGATAAATAATATCCCATATATTTTCGAAGTAAGGGATTTGTGGCCCGAAGCACCCATTCAATTGGGAATAATCAAATCACCCATTCTAAAATATATCTCTATTCTACTCGAAAAAACTATTTATGAAAATTCCAATAAAATTGTTGCCCTATCTCCCGGAATTGAACAGGGGATATTGCAAAAATACCAGAAAGCCAAAATCCTTGTGGTACCCAACTTGGCAGATATAGATTACTTTGGCAGAAGTGACACTGAACTCCAGGAAAATAAAAATTTTGTTATTGGATATTTTGGAACATTTGGCTTGGCAAATCACCTCGAATATATATTGGAGATAGCCCTGGAATGTCAAAAAATGAAACTCTCTATTCTTTTTATGCTCGTTGGCGATGGGGCAAAAAAAAATGACCTGGTGCAAAAAGCAACTGAAATGAAATTGGAAAACGTACAAATTTTGCCTCATCAAAATAGAACTGAAATAAAATCACTACTAAGAAAAACAGACGCTTGTGTTACTTCTTTTCTCGACATCCCAATTCTTGAAACCAATAGCCCTAATAAGTTTTTTGATGGATTGGCTGCCGGGAAATTAAGCATTGTCAATACAAAAGGTTGGCTCAGAGAACTTGTAGAAAAAAATGAATGCGGAATTTATTATGACCCAAAAAAACCGGAAACTTTTCCCAATTTGATTGGACCTTTTATTAAGGACAAAAAATTACTGGAATCATATCAAGCCAATGGACTACGATTGGCAAAATCTGAATTTTCTAAAAACAAACTTGCCGAACAAATTTGTAGTTTAATCTTATCTTAATTCTCAATTGGTTTCAACTAATTGCTACCAAAGTTCCCAATTCATTTATACAATCCTGAGATATTTCCTTTACATTAAAAATGTTACTTTTACTCAGATGACCTCAATCATAACCATAGGTTTTTTTCAGGCACTATTCTTTGCAGTTCTTGCGCTTACTAAAAGAAATAAAGAAGTAACAGATTATATTCTTGCCCTTCTTTTTTTTACAATTTGCTTTCAATTGGGGGTCAACTATGTGATGTTGAGTGATTACAAATTTACATTTCCTCATTTAATTGGAACATCCGGTCCTTTGTCTTTTATATACGGACCTTTACTTTTTTTCTTTATAAGAAATTATATCTCAAAGCATCACATATTTAAGCCAAAATATTTGCTTCATTTTTTGCCATTCCTTGTAAATCATATTTATAATTTATTCAATTTTTATTTTCATAGCGGCGAACAAAAAATCATTGACTTCAATGAAATAATTGCAGGAAAACCAGATTTAGACATATCTATTTTTCTGCTACTTCGGTCTCTATCTCCCCTACTCTATTGTATTTGGTCAATTAACGTCCTCAAAATCCATAGAAAAAATATTAAAAAACTATACTCTTTTACCTCAGACAAATTGAAATTGGAATGGCTCTGGTATCTGACATGGAGTATGCTGTTGGTGGGCTTATCAGCATTAATTCTCAATGGTATTATTGTGTTTCACGATGTAGCCGACTGGATTCAGTTAAGACTAATGCTGATGGTGATTGGCTCTATATGGGTTTTTTCTCTTGGGTTTTATAGCATTAGAAAAACACCTTTTTACAGATCATTTCATGTCGAAGGACTTGATACACTTGATTTGGAGAAAGGTAAAATGCAAGGTGAAAAATATGAAAAGACAAGATTGAAAGAAGAAGAAATTCCAGGACTTAAAAAGAAACTTTTAGATTACCTGGAAGAATCGAAACCTTATCTAAACAAAAATTTGTCGATTGGCGAAATGGCCGAAATGATTGATGTTCCTGCCTACCAGCTATCTCAACTGATCAACGATCAATTGGGCAAATCATTTTTTGAATTGATAAATTCATATAGAGTCCAAGAAGTGAAAAAACGTTTTTTTGACCCGGAAAACAAAAATTACACCCTATTGGGTATTGCCATGGATTGTGGGTTTAATTCAAAAGCCTCCTTCAACAGGATATTTAAGCAGTTGACCAATCAGACACCAACTGAATATATTAAGACAAAAAAGGCTGCTTAATCTTTTAAAATTAGAATTTCAATAGTAAAGTGAATTGCGATCGAGACTGAAAGTTATCTCTAATGAAAAATAATAAATACATTCTGATTTTATTATTCCACATCTTCTTCGCAAACGTTCTAATTGCCCAATCAGTAACTTCTACATCGGAATTTGATCCGGAACCCAGGGGAGACAATGGGTTTAGGATAATGTTTTATAATGTTGAAAATCTCTTTGATACATTCGATGATCCGGCTATCAATGATGAAGAATTTACTTCAAATGGCGAAAAAGGCTGGTCATATTATAGGTACAAAGAAAAACTGAATCACATAGCGAAAACAATCATTGCAGTTGGAGGATGGGAAGCACCTGCTTTGATTGGACTTTGCGAGATTGAAAATTTTCAGGTTTTGATGGACCTAATCACCAAAACTCCCCTCAAAAAATATGGCTATCAAATCGTTCATGAAAACTCAAACGACAAAAGGGGAATTGATGTTGCCTTATTATTCAGACCTGACAAGCTGCTAAAAATTGCTCATATATCCATAAAAATTGAAGACAATACCTTGGTGACACGAGACATATTGTACGCCTCATTTTCTTATCAACAAAAGGACACTGTACATTTTTATGTCAATCATTGGCCTTCGAGATATGGTGGAAAGTCATTTTCGGAAAGCAAAAGAATAAAGGTGGCGTCTGTCTTAAAATCCAATACTGATTCGCTATTAAAAGTTTACAGAAAACCTAAAATATTGGTCATGGGAGATTTCAATGATGATCCATCGGATGAAAGCCTTTCCTTGGTGCTCGATGCCATGCCTTTAAAATCATCAATTATTCCCAGGCAACTCTATAACCTCTCATTCAAAGATTTCAGATTGGGTAAAGGCACATTGGTTTATAAGGAGATAGATCACACATGGTTTTTATTTGATCAGATGATCGTTTCCGGAGCACTAATTGAAGGAGCAGGCTTGCTGACAAAAGGAAGGAAAACGATCATTTATAAATCTGATTGGTTATTAAAAAATGGTCGTCCCTTCAGGACTTATCAGGGGCCAATTTACAAAGGAGGATTTAGTGACCATTTACCCATATTTATCGATTTATATTTTAACTCGAATAATTCGGGAGATAATTATTGAAGCACTTAAAACCCGCTTACCAATTTGTTTCATAATCGCATAATAATCATGAATAATAGGGATGCATAATCCCATCCAACGATAATTGAACACGATCACGGATGATGATCAATCAATTGCTTATATGGTTCAAACTATTGCTTCAAAAATTGTAAGTTTAGCATGAACAGTACTATGTTTATTCATCTTTTGGCTGCATTCAAAAAAATAAGAAATGGAAAATAAAACAGATTTACTTGAACGCTTTGGGGGAATCCCAAGCGAATCAAGACAAAAAAAGAGAGTAAGAATGCATCAAGGATGGTGGAGAATGAATGTACTGAATGAAAAAGCAGGGCAACATCCAAAAAATAGGAATGATAATGTTTGCAACACCATTTTAAACGGAAAAAAATCAGAAAATAATTTTCTAACTGAAAATTCACACAAAGCGGTTATTCAAACACTTAATGATAGAAAAGAAGAGGGTACTGGAATAATAGAAGAAGACCGTTTATTTAACAACCTACTTTCAAGTCAGCCACTATGCTTTAACTTTTTTGGAGAATTAATGGCAGACACAAAATTTGGATTAGAAGTCTTACAATGTTGGTGGCCTAATCTTACTGAACTTAAAAGAGTGATTTTTGAATATGCTCCAAAAGAACGTTTTACAAATGATAATTCTGCATTTGATATTGCATTTGAGGTTGCGATTGGAGACAAAATAGGGTTGATTGGACTTGAATGTAAATATACTGACGCATTTTCTTTTACCGAATACGATAAACCAGCCTACAGAGAATTACACCAAAAATCAACTTCCTTTAGTGCAGATTATGACACTTTAAAATCGAGTAAATACAATCAGTTATTTCGAAATCAATTAATCTCAGAAGGGTTAACTCAAAATGGGAAATATAATTTTGTAAAAACAGGATTATTTTGTTACGAACAAGACAATTCTGCTATCGAAACGGGACAAGAACTAAAGGAAATGCTAACTAATCCTGATAGTTTTAAAATTCTAACATATAGAAACTTTATTGAAAATGTCCAACAACTTAACCTTGACTGGACAAGGAGAGAATGGTCAATGCTACTTTGGGCGAGATATTGTGCCACAATTTTAAGTGAACAAGTTTTCCAAAAACTTCAAAATTAATCTCAGTGCATCAAAGTCATCAAGATAACGACATACAATTTTTTAAACTTGATATTAACTTGAAAATCAATTGGTCATTCTGATTAAACTATCGCTTCAAAAATTGTAAGTTTAGTTTAAACTCATCGGAACTTACTCAAATGGCTTTAAAGCCCTTTTTATTTTAATATGGATATTTCTAAAGAAAACCATTTATCTAACAATCAATATGGATTTTGATACCATTATAATCGGTTCGGGGGCTGGAGGGCTTTCTGCTGCTATTTGTCTTTCTAGGGCAGGGCAACGTGTATTGGTGCTGGAGCAACATTATACGCTCGGTGGTTGGTGTCATAGTTTCTATCTGAATGGCCATCGTTTCTCCCCCGGAGTGCATTATATAGGCCTGCTGGAAAAAGGTCAATCAACGAGCGAGTTGTACGAAGGTTTGGGTATTGCCAATGATCTGACATTTTTTAGAATGAATCCGTCTGCTTACGAGCATTGCCGAATTGGAGATGACCACATTGATTTACCTGCTGATTTTGATGAATTAAATAAATCACTTTCAGCACGCTTTCCGCATGAGAAAAAAGGCCTTACCAAGTATTTAAAAACTGTACGTGACGTAAGTCGTCAGCTACAGCTGATTCCTAAAATGAATGGTTTCTGGGATAATATCACCATACCGTGGCGCACAAGATATTTAGGAAAGTATGGCCTTTTTAGTTTGAAGAGAGTGATTGACTGGCATATAAAAGACCCACTTTTAAAGAAAATATTAAACATTCAATGTGGCGATCATGGCTTGCCACCTGCCAAGGCAAGCTTTCCTCTCCATTGTGCAGTGATGGATCATTATTTTAGTGGTGGATATTATCCAATGGGAGGTGGAGGTGCCATTGTTAAAGCCATGTCAAAGGCAATCAAAAAGAATAAAGGTCAATTGCGAACGAGTCAGCCTGTGAAAAATATTATACTTGAAGGAAATATAAAAAAGCGGGCGGTTGGCGTGGAGTTAGAAAATGGAGAAAAAATATTCGCAAAAAGAATTATATCCAATGCTGATCCCGGAATTACTTATCTGAAATTAATTGGTGCTTCGAATCTCAGTCCCGGATTATTAAAAAAACTTTCCAAGACAAAATACTCTTGTACTTCACTTATGCTTTTTTTGACAGTTGATATGGATGTACGAAAAGCAGGACTTGATTCCGGGAATTTATGGATCATGCCAGGCGATGAAAATCCTAATGACCCGTATGAAGAAATGTATAAGGTAGATATTTCAGAGGGGGATAAATTTTCTGGTCTTTTTATCAGTTGCACAACGCTGAAAGACCCCACAAGCTTTGATGGTAAACACCACACTATTGAAGCCATCACATTTATCAATTATGAAGCATTTAGACAGTTCAAGGGGAAGAATTATGCCGATTCGAAAGCGTATCTAAAGTTTAAAGAGCACATAACAAAAAAAATGATCAATAGTCTGGAGAATGTACTACCCGGCATTAGCAAAAATATTGTTCAAAAGGAGCTGGGTACACCAATGACAAATGAATATTATATAAATTCTACCAATGGATGTGTTTACGGTACAGAGAAAAGTTTTAAACAAATCGGGCCTTTTGGTCATAAAGCAGAAAGCGAAATAGAAAATTTATTTTTATGCGGTTCTAGTATTTTATCTCATGGCGTTGCAGGGGCAAGTTATTCTGGAGTACAAACGGCAGCTAAAATTCTGAAATGCAAACAGGATGATTTAATAAAACCTGACCCTTTACAAAACATAACTGTATTCGAAGCTGAAGATGATTCAAATTATCCTGATTGGATGCTGGAAAAAATGAAGGTAAAAGGAAGGCATTTGGAAGAAAAATTAAAAAGGTCTTCAAAAGCTAAACTCAATAATTCTTGAGGCGTGTGCGAAATGTTAATCACTTCATTAGAATAAAATGTGATTTAAATCACTTCCTGAAAAATTCAAGAGTTATATAGGATGCCTCAGTAAAATTGCTATCGGCCAAGCAATTCTCTTGCATTTTCCAGTGCGGCTGAGGAAGGATTATCGCCACCAATCATTTTTGCAATCTCATCTTCCCGCTCAATTGAGTTTAATTTCTTTATCTTAGATATTGATCTTCCATCGCTATTTTCCTTAAACACAAAATAATGATCATCTCCACTTGCGGCAATTTGGGGCAAATGCGTAATGGCAATCACCTGGTGCTGTATTGACATCACCTTCATCATTGTCACCATTTTCATAGCAATCTCTCCGGAAATCCCAGAGTCTATCTCATCAAATATTATTGTTGGCAATGATGTTTTATGGGCAAGTATATATTTAACACAAAACATCAACCTTGAAAATTCACCTCCTGAAGCAACATTTTTTAATTCGTCTGGAGATACACCAATATTCGCACTAAATAAGATTGTTATTTTATCCAGGCCATTTTCGGTTGGTGATAATTCATCATGTTTGATTTTGATGCTGGCATGTGGCATAGCCAACTCCATTAATAATTCTTCAAGATCGCTTTTAAATTTATCAAAAACGGAAACTCTTGATTTTGTCAATTTTCCACCTATCAATACTAACTCCCTTTCAAGTTTATCTAATCTCTCCTTTGATTTGGAAAGATCATCATCCAGATTCAAGACTCGCTCTACTTTTTCTTGTAAATTATTTCTAATCTCAATTAATTCAGATTCTGAATTTACATGGTGTTTTTGAAATAACTGAAATAATAATCCAAGTCTCTCCTGAACCTCCTCATGCCTTTTTTTGTCAAATTCTACATGATGGATTTCATTATCAATTTCTGCGGCAATATCTTTTAACTCGTGAAAGCAACTTTCTAATCGGGAATTCAATTTCTCAAAATTAGCAGCAATAGTGCTCAGCGGTGAGATATTTCTTAATACCTGCTGCAGTCCTCCATTGATTGAAAAATCAGAATTTTCCAATAACTCCATGCACTCAAACAATTTACTTTTTATTTCTTCGGAGTTGTCAATGATTTTTAATTCTGCTTCCAGAGACTCTTGTTCGCCATCGATTAATGTGGCCTTGTCCAATTCCTCGAGCAAAAAGTGATTGTAATCTGCCTCTCGATTTAGCTCTTCAGCCTGAGTTTTTAATGTGTTATATTCAGATTCCTGACCTTTAAATTTTTTATAAATATTTCTATAGCTGGTAATTAATTTACTGTTTTGAGCAAATCCATCTATCATTCGCAATTGATAACTTGTGGAACCCAATAAATATGTATCTCGTTGGGAATGTACATCGACCAGAAAATTGCCAACTTTCTTCATTATGTCGAGCGTGACTGGCGTATCATTGATAAAAGCCCTGGATTTTCCTGAAGTGCTGATCTCTCGTCGAATTATTGTCTCATCGAGATAATCCAAATCATGTTGATCAAATATTTCTTTCAGGTTTTGCTTATAAATTTCAAACGTTCCTTCAATAACACACTTTTCTTCCTCACTAAATAAAACTTTAGAATCTGCTCTATTTCCCAATAAAAGCCCTACTGCCCCAAGCATAATGGATTTACCGGCTCCGGTTTCACCCGTAATTGTATTAAAATTGGGAGAAGGATCCATTTTTAATTCCTGAATTAAGGCGTAGTTTTTTATGAGCAGATTTGTTATCATTTAAACTAATTCTCTACAACTTGGGGGATATGAAATTAATGAGCTATAAAAGTAAACTGGTAGAATTAATTTCCAATAATGCTTTTATATTTTTCTGTATTGCTAGGGTCTAATTTTACCAAGATATTATAGGCGTCTTTTTTCATCGTTGGGTTCGCCTTTTCAAATATACTTGCAATTTCATTTTTTTTGGCGTCAAAAAATGAAATCATCAATATGTTATTCGGCACATTCCTATTCGCTACCTCTATGTCATTGAGTACATTAATTATTAAATTTCTTGACTCATCTTGCTTTGATTCAAATTGATCCATTGCTAAGCGATGATAAGTATAGAGTCCTTTTCTGATAAGCCGCAAATCTTGGTTCGTCAGATTTTCACTAAGCCAATATCTGTTTCTGTTACTTTGAAATGCCTGCCAACCAGCTCGATCTGATTGCTGGGCCAGGTTAACAATATCAAGCATTTTTTTAAATTGATCTTCACCACCAAATTCCTCAAACGTATCATTGTCCAATCCAATAATCAAATATGCATAAAAGGCCAGCATAGATGTTAAATTAGATGTGAATACATTATCTCCAAAATCCAGGGGGGTTGATTCAACGTATTCAAATTGCCAGTCGCGATCAGCAAAATTAAAAATGAGTGAGGAATAGCTGGTGTTAAAAATCGGCCTTGACGATTGAATCTGTACCGTTGCTTTGTAAAATCCCACGGCTGGCATACTCTCTATTGTTATCGCCAAATTACATTCGATGCGTTCATCGACCTTGTAGCTATCATCAGTCCATTTTCTATCATTCAAAAACCGGGCAAAGGCTTTCTCCATATCTCTGAATACCTGTCGATCTGAAGTTTGCGCAAGCTCGTCATTTACAGCAACACGGCAATTAAGCTCCTGGCTTAAAACCTGAAAGGTAATACCTGATATTAATAATATACCAATGAATAATCTAATCATGAGTTTTACTGATTATTTCAATAACAATATCTTTTGCTACTTCTACCTTTGACTTCAACTCAAACTCCTTCATTTCTCCAGCCTTGTTGAAGATGGTAACTTTATTTGTATCGTATCCAAATCCTACTCCTTTATCTTTAAGCGAATTCAAAACTATCAAATCAAAATTTTTCTTTAATATTTTGTCCTTTGCGTTTGCCTGTTCGTTCTCTGTTTCCAAGGCAAATCCAACAATAAATTGTCCGGACGTTTTTTCTTTCCCCAATGTTTCAGCAATATCAATAGTTTTGGTCAGTTCGAGATTTATCTCCGTCTGGCTAATGTTTTTTTTAATTTTTTCGACTGCCTTTTGTATTGGTTTATAGTCAGCAACGGCAGCTGCCAAAACAATGATGTCTGATTCAGCAAAAACTTTTTGACTTTCTTCAAACATTTCTTCAGCTGAATTTACATCACATCTGAAGATATTGGGATGGTGTATAGTTTGATGCGTTGGGCCGCTTACTAAATTCACAAGTGCTCCTTGATTTGCCAATTCTTCTGCAATCACAAAACCCATTTTTCCGCTGGAATGATTTCCAATAAATCTTACCGGATCGATGGATTCATAAGTTGGGCCAGCAGTAACAAGGGCTTTCTTCCCTTTTAAAGGTTGATCAGCATTAAAGAATTCAGCTATGATTTGAACTATTTGCTCAGGTTCAGCCATCCGACCTTCTCCAGCCAACCCACTTGCCAACTCTCCATGATCGGCGGCAATAATTCTATTGCCATAACCCAGAAGGGTCTCCAAGTTATCAATAGTTGCTTGATGCTGATACATATCTAAATCCATAGCAGGTGCAATAAAGACCTGGCACCTTGCAGAGAGGTAAACTGCCGCCAATAAATCTTCGCAAATTCCATTGGCAAATTTGGAGATGCTATTTGCTGTTGCCGGGGCTACGATATACAAATCGGCCCATAGGCCCAGGTCAATGTGGCTTTTCCATTCTCCTGTGTCAGAGTTGAAAAAATCAATATTAGCTGGATTTTTTGATAGTGTTGATAAGGTGAGCGGACTGATAAAATCTTTTGCAGAAGGTGTCATGATTACCTTTACAGTGGCACCTTCTTTAACTAAAGATCTGATAAGTATAGCCGATTTGTATGCAGCTATACTTCCTGTTACTCCGACAAGTATATTTTTTCCCCGGAGCATTTTATACTAAAATATTTGCTGTGGCTCTTCTTCTTCCGGATATCGGTATGTCAGTTCAGCACCAAGAAATTCTTCAGCTGCTACAATTGTTGATTTGGGCATTCGCTCATAAAATCTTGAAATTTCTATTTGCTCTCTGTTTTCAAATATCTCTTCGAGATTGTCCACTGTAGTAGCAAATTCAGCAAGCTTAGAGCTTAATTCTTCCTTTACTTTTGCAGAAATTTGTCGCGATCTTTTTGATATAATCACAACTGACTCATAAAGATTTTTTGTGTCTTTTGCGAGGTTATTTAAATCTCGGGTAATAATTGACGGATCTATTGCCATAATACTGTTTATAATGTTTCTTCTGTTAATTTTTCTATTTGTTCAATACTATTGGAATAATAGCTTTGAATATCATTCAGATATTTACTTCCTGGGTAATTATCAATAAATTCTTCATAGTTTTCTATGCAATCGTAATACCTTTCTTTTTGCTTTGATGAAATGCTTTTCTTCGCATAATCGTATGAGGCCTTCACTAACAAAAATGAAGCATCTTCAGCCAAAATAGAATCGGGATGATCTTTCTTGAAATTATCTAGAGAAATAAGCGATGCATCTAATTTACCGAGCTTATAATACAATTTTGCATTTTCATAACTCTTTTTTTCAAGCTTAAGACGAAGCTCTGCCTGAATATTAATTGCCTCTCTTCGATATTCGCTTTGCGGGTATCTGTTCAAAAACATTTGCAATGCGGTAATAGCCTCAATGCTACTGGATTGCTCAAGATTATAAATTGGCGACTGTTTGTACAATGAATACCCATACATATAATAGGCCTCTAAAGCATATTCGCTCCTGTTATAAGTATCATGAAAATTTTTGAAATAATGCGACGCCAACAAATATTGTTTTTGGTAAAAATGCGAATAAGCATAGTAAAATTGAACTAATTCAGCCTCTGCACTGCCACGAATATATGGTGTAATCTGATCAAAAAGAATTACCGCTCTGTAGTAATCTTTTCTTTCATAATATTTTAAGGCGGCATCATATTTCAGCTTCCAATCATCACTTTTTTGGATTTTCCGAAATTCGCTAC
>CAZDRA010000082.1:0-19170 GCA_964507705.1 uncultured Roseivirgaceae bacterium
CTATGACGACCATCTGTAGTTTCAAGAAGTACACAATCAACTTGATCAAGTAATTTTTCAACCGAGTTAACAACTTTTACTCCCTCGTCTTTTATTTGCTGCGTAAACTTATCTACCCGATCAAAACATGAAGGAATATCTTTGGTAATCGTGGTATATGCTGTTGTTACTTTAAAGCCATTGTCAAGACTATGAATATACTTTGTGAAAGCAGTACAATGAGAGGTATCAAGACCAATAATACCAATTTTTGTTTCTGTAAAATTTAGTGAACCATTGGCTACCAGAGAATTGGCGGATAATCCTATTCCCAATCCTCCGCAGAGGGTAGTTTTTATAAATTTTCTTCTATTCCCAGATAAATTTTTCACGGTAAAAGCTTTTTATATGAACATACAAAATTTTAAAGATAGTTATAAGAAAACACCGCAAATAATCAATAAGACTAAAGCACATTTTTGATGTAGAAATGAATTGGGCTCAGTTAAAAATGGGGGGGATGGAGCAAACTGAAATTCTCAAATTCGGATAACTGTAGGGGTGTGAATTATTTACCACAACCTACCGCTGAGATTTTGCCTGCCTTTACTGACAGGCGGGAGCTGAGAGCAACAGAGTAAAATATTATGACGGCAATGAATTAATAGAAGTCTCCTTTACCATCCTAACACTTCAAATTGTAAAATCCAAACCAAGATTGCAGCTATATAACCTAAAAATGCAGGCAAGCTTCCTTTTTTGAAGTAGTCTGTAAAAGTAAGATCGGGAACCTGGCCCATAGCAGCTACCCCGGCAGCAGAACCGATGATAAGTATGCTGCCACCAGTACCAGCTGTAATGGCGAGGAGAATCCAGTATTTAAAATGGATGGTTGCCGGAAGCATTTCGAGCACGGCTGCAGTAAGAGGAACATTGTCAAATATGGATGATACGATTCCCAAAATGGTATGCCCCAAGATGATTGCATGTCCATCGGATTCAGGATTTTCCCCAAAAATCATATTTGCTATTTGCGTCAGAATTCCTGCAAATCCCAAGGCATGTACTGCTAACAATATGCCAATAAAAAAAATGATGGTTGACATATCAATGGTTTTGATCACATTCACGATTTTGTTAGCCTTTTTGACCAGTTGACCATGCTTAAGGCGATAGTCGATTACAATGGCTGCGATTCCCAGTCCAAATAATATACCGAAAAAAGGAGGGAGGTGGAGCAGGTTAACCAACACCGCTAAACCAAAAGTCATCAACCCCAGTCCAATTATGTACCATTCTAAAGGCAGCGTATCTTGTTTGACGTTTCTTGCCGACCTATTTTCTACCACAATTTTTTTTGTAAGTAAGTATTGGGGGATTACCCATGCTACCAGAGATGGCAGCGCACCATAGATTAGTATTTGCCATGCGTTGAACTTGCCGGCCAACCACATCATAATGGTAGTGACGTCACCTACAGGCGACATGGCGCCACCCGCATTGGCCGCTATGACAGTATTGATAACAAAAATGTTGAAGTTTTCTTTTTTAATATATAAATGCCTTCCTATCTGGATCATGACCAAGGTTGCGGTAAGGTTGTCCAGTAGGGCAGAGGCAATAAAAGAGATGAGACCCAATATCCAAAAGAGACTCGTATTGGAGATATTCAATACCAACATCTTATTTTCTATCCAGGTAAAAAATCTAAAATGTCCCATCATCTCTACAATGGTCATCGCTCCAATGAGAAAAACGATCAATTCAAAAATTTCTGCAGACCCATCTTTTAGGGCAAGATGCATCATATCCGGATCTGCTCCGATGGACAACACCATCCACATAAACGTACCTGTGAAGATTGAGATCCAGCTTTTGTTTATGCCAAGCGGATGCTCTAGTGCAATGGCCAATATGCCTGCGGAAAATATTATAATAAGAATAATTGATGAAATATCCATTGTTACGAAATTGGAGAGAGAGCTATGATTTAGTTAAAAAATAAAAATTGGTCAATACCAGATTAGAAAAAATATCTAAAAAAAAGCACGATTAAATTCATGTTATTATGAATGCAAAAATGCAAAAAATATATCTAATAAATTATTTAAAAATAGTCTTTTAACATCCAATTGTTTGAAACATGACCCATATGCTATTCCCATTATTATTTAACAAAAGCAAAAAGAGATATTGACTAATTTTATATTATCAACTGGAAAAAAATGAAAAATATAATTGCATTGTTCATACTCGCTCTACTTGCTTTTTCGGGATGTAAAGCCAAACATTCTTTCAACAGCCATGCCGGGAAAAAGAAATTGAAATATTATAACTCTATCCAATATGGGCATACGCAAATGCCTAACGCTAAAAAAACTAAAATGACAAATAGAGGGGAGAGATAGCTTTTGAACTCAGCCTATTGTAATGCGTCTCACGAACTAACTATTAATATCTGGCGAAGAATTTCGCTTCCATGTTGGAAGGTAGGACCTGCATATCTCAAGAATGGTAAAGGTACGGAAAGTAAATAGTGTACCTCAATAGGCCCATTTGAGGTACATGGATCCCCAGGTGAATCCTCCTCCAAAGGCAGCCAGAACAAGATTATCACCTTTGTTTAATTTATTTTCATAATCAAATAAACATAATGGAATGGTTGCGGAAGTCGTATTTCCATAGTTTTGTATGTTCATCATTACCTTCTCAGGGCCTACATCCATTCTACTAGCAGTGGCATCAATAATTCGTTTATTTGCCTGATGAGGTACCAAGTAGGCAATATCGTCACCGTTTAGGTTATTCCTTTCCATTATTTCTGCGGCAACTCCAGCCATAGATTTTACTGCATATCGGAATACATGCTTGCCATCCTGATAAAAATTATGAAGTCCTGCATCAATTGTTTCATGCGTTGGAGGATGGACAGATCCACCACCTTTTAAATAGATGAGTTCCTTGCCTACAGCATCGCTGCGTAAAATTGAATCATAAATTCCCAATCCTTCTTCATTTGGCTCAAGCATCACACCTCCGGCACCATCGCCAAATAATATACAAGTGTTTCGGTCTTTGTAGTTTACAATACTTGACATTTTGTCTGCGCCAATGACAGCGATTTTTTTGTAATTCCCTGATCTGATAAAATTTGCTCCCGTTTCTAATGCAAATAAAAATCCTGAACATGCTGCTGCCATATCAAATCCAAAAGCATTTACCGCACCGGCTTCAGTTGCTATCAAATTGGCTGTAGTTGGAAAAAAATAATCAGGAGTAATTGTGGCAAGTATTACTGCATCCAGTTCTTTGGGGTCTGTATTACTTTTCTCTAATAGCTGATTTAATACTTTCAATGCCATTACAGAAGTGCCTTGATTTTCTCCTTTTAATATCCTGCGTTCTTTTATTCCGGTTCTCGATGTTATCCATTCATCATTAGTATCCACCAATCTTTCCAACTCCTGATTTGTTAATATATAGTCAGGTACATAACCTCCTACTGCTGTAATTGCCGGTACTATAGATGTCATATTCTAAATTTTTTTAATGCTAAAAATTTGTCGCCAAATATGTCGGTAATAAATTTAAAATGCTACAAATTAGGTATTTATTAATGTGGCAGCATAAAGATTTTTCATGGATAGACTCTAATTAATTACAATCTTAAAAGTGCCAACCTTATTGTCTTTTGTCACTTTTAGAAAGTACATACCAATTTTAGGATTGGATAGTTTTATCTCTGAGTTTAAGTTACCACCATCAAGGTTTAAAAGGGTGTTGCCCAGTACATCAAAAATTGTAGCATGGTCAAAAGTGCCTTTAATATTAAAGGTGCCATTACTTGGGTTGGGATATATCTTTATATCTCTAAAAATTTCATCCTCAAATCCAACAGCTTTTTTGAATCCGAATACTGGCCTTATCATCAAATTCCCATCAATGATATTTGAAGGTTCCCATACTCCGTCAAGATTTATAAATATATTCCCGCTCTGGGTTTTTCCGTATTTATCTAATCCAACAGGAAAGAAATCATCTACTGATTGTTCATATCCAATATAAAATGTGTCAGATACGGCCACCGGCCTGCCAAACGTATATTCTGTGAACTGATCTATTGCCAAAGATTTTTTTACGATATGCTGTTCTGTCAACAATCTCCCCTGGCGATATTGGAATAAATCGTCCCATACAATTATTGTAAAAGTCTTGCCGGCAGATGAAGGAGCAAAATCAGGGAAATAAATTTTGAGTGACGTAATCGCATCGCTTTTTGGTATTACAAAACGGTAGGCCAGCATACCGGATTTTTGCGAAAGCCCTGCCGCCCATTCCGCAGTACCATCATCATATGCAAGATCTTCATCCAATAAAATAGAATTGTAAGTAGTGTCGTTATTTCGCAAATCATATTTATTGAGCCAATTGGCAGAGTCGCCAGAGTTGATGAAAAATTTTGTTTCCAGAAATAGCGATATAGAATCTACGTTTGTGTCAAATGCAGTAGGGTCTATGGGCTCAGATACTATTTCTGTTGTTGATTGCGGAGCTAAATTTAATGGAGTACCCTGATTCATTTCATCATAAATTCTAACAGAGTCCTGGATTAAAGCATAGTATTCTATTGGCTGAACCTGGTTATCTAAGTTGTAAACTGCAATTTCAGTAGGCTGAAGATTTTGCTCGAGGTTAATTATAAAATGATTATATGGCATGGCAGAATATTGAGTAAGCCATGAGCTTGGCAAATTGGCTAAAGCGCGATCTTCGTAGGCCAAATCTCCGGCATGCCTATTGGTATTCATATAAACATAATCAATATTCCAGGTGTCGAACCCGCCGGATAGCCTGCCAAAAGATTGGAATCTGAACTGAAAATATTCGTGGAAAAACGATGCGTCACTTATCTTGATGATTTCTTGCTTGAACACGTCTGTCTCAGTAACTTCCTCGCCGGCTACACTCCAAATGGAGATCCAGTTTTTTTCTGAATTCATAACTTGCAGCCTAATGGAATCCATGTCATCAGGAATTTCTCCCCGACCTTCCTTTTGCCAAAAGAAGCTGATGTAAACAGTTTCCCATAATAATGGATTTATTCCTGAAAGGTCGATAAATTTACTCACAAGACTATCTCCTGCTCCTTCTTCGAGTTGCAGCGAACTATAAGGAGTTCCTTGGGCATTCCAGCCATCGAATACTGCAACATTGACGGTAGGTGGTGCAATACCCAAGTTTGGAGATATTATAGATGTACCCTCGTCGATAAACCAATGTGTAGAATCGGGGGTATAAGTGGTTCTTGAAAAGTCGTCCCAAAATGGAAGTTCGATTTTAGTACTATCGCGCCCGAAAGCGCTTATTCTTGAATTTGTTTTTTTAACTGTTGTAGACTTTTCAATGGATTTGAAAATGATTTGTCCGAATGAGATATGGCAAATTCCCAAAGAGAAAATAATTAAAACAATATGGATGGAGACCTTATTCCTCATTTGAGTTATTAGACAACGATTCATCATCGTTTTTATTTACCCAATTTTCGAGCACCTGCAAACTATCCTCCACATCCAGACTCACAACCCAAAGATCAACTTGTTGCCCCAGACGGATATTAGTTCCGATTTCCGGTCTTTGCTGAAATACATGACCGGATAAAATAACTGTGGCTGTATCGATGTTTAGTTCTTTTGCCAGCTCTATCAATTCAAGTATTTTTTCTTCGTCAATTACTTTAATGATCACGCTCCCTGTATTTAATCCACTTCCTTTGATAGAAAAATCGGCTTCATCAACCGGCAGGCCAATAAACCGCGGGACGTCAAATTCTCTGCGGCCCAATCCATCTCCAACAACCAGATCAATTTCCGATCCCTTCATAATTGTGTCACCGGGTTCGATGTTTTTTCCATTAAATAATTGTTCAAGAATGGCATTAGACGCTAAATCAGGTTTGTATTTTATTTCTCCTCTTTTCAACCCATAGCTCTTCAAAACCAATTCTGCATTTTTTAATGAGCCATCAATCAGGTTTGGCATTTTAATAGAATTGGGTTGGTTTTGATTGATAGTTAAATAAATCTTTCTTTTTTCTTTTACATGAGAACCGGCCAATGGAAATTGTTTTAGAATAGTAAGTGGAGGATACTTATCTACAAAATTAGAATCCGAAACTTCATAATTTAGTTGCCTATTCTTTAAAAAATCATCCATCTCAAGTAGCGACATACCTTCAAGATTTGGTACTGTCACCGTTTCTCCATGCTTTGTTGTTGAAGGCAAATAAGCAAAGAAGAAAATGAGAATCAAGGCTACGAATACAATTACAATTAATCCAAGATGGGTTAAGAGTGTTCTCCAAGAATTTTCTTTAAATATTCCTATTATTTTTTGCAGCATATCGTTAAAACAACAAATTCAGGTTGACTTTATTCAAAAATGCGAATTTACTAAAAATATAACCTCAATGGTCGATATGTACTAATTCAGCAAATAATATATTAATTGATGTACTGAATACTATAATTGTCGCAAAGAATTATGACAGTGACTCATCGCGACCACAACTTCGATAGACAGGCAAGACGAGATAGCAAGCATTTAGGTGTCCCGTCGATAATCCCCGGACTTGCGCTCGATAGTCCCCGGACACCGTTCCGGGGCCTGTAAGCTCAAAGCAGAAAATTAAAAAGCTCTTACCAAACCAGCAAAAACAACAGCCTGGTTTTTAGAGGTAATTATAATTTACGATAATCTGTTTCAAGTTTTTTTGATGCTTCATATCGATTCAGACATAAATGGATCAACTCAGAAATCATATCTTTGAATGAAAGACCCATATTTTGCCACATCATCGGAAACATGCTAGCACTTGTAAAGCCGGGAATCGTATTGATTTCATTAACAATTATTTGCCCTTCCGCGGTAAGGAATAAATCTACTCTGGCATAATCTTCACATCGTAAAGCCTGATAAGCCATAATAGACAACCTTCTTATTTCTTCAGTTGTCGATTTATCCAATGCTGCCGGAAGTCTTATTTCTATAGCTTTTTTATCGAGATACTTGGCTTCATAAGTATAGAAATCATAATTTTTAATCATGATGATTTCGCCGGGAAAGGTGGTCTTTGGTTGTTCATTTCCCATCACCGCACACTCCAATTCTCTTCCTTTTATAAATTGCTCAACAATGATTTTATTGCCATATTTAAAGCTATCCTCTAACGAACCTGCAAAATCTTCTTGCGATTTTATCATCGAAATACCTATTGAAGATCCAAGGGCAGCAGATTTGATCATAAATGGCAACCCAACTTTGGCAACGATTTCTTTAAAAGAGATATCGTCTTTATTTGATTCGTCAAACTCCAGATAAGCTGCAACAGGAACACCGCATTCCAGCAATATTTTTTTTGAAATTATTTTGTCCATAGAAATCGCTGAACCCAAAACACCTGAACCCACAACTGGTAAATTCAATGAAGTAAACAGACCCTGAATACTTCCATCTTCCCCATCAGTACCATGAAGTACTGGAAAAACAACATCAATTTTAATTGTTGATCCCGAAAAGTTTTCAATGATATGAGGATTGGAAGTATCGAGGTTAAGCGAAACAGGAGTTCCCGATGCAATTTCCACATCTAAGGATTTGACTAAATACCAAGAACCATTTTTACTGATGCCAAGCAAGACAAGACTAAACAAATCATTGTCTATGTGGGAGACAACATTTTTTGCTGATCGAATGGAAATCTCATGTTCAACAGATTTTCCACCATATAATATTGCAACTGTTAGCTTTTTAGTCATTTTTAAATAGCAGGGTTATTGATGCCCCAAAAATAATATTATGTACCTAAAATTGAGATGGAAAAGCGTAATTTTTATCTCCAAAATACTGTGCAGTTCCAATCACCTGCTAATCACAAGTTTTTTTGTCCTCGCAAAATCTTTCCCTTTAGCATATATTAAATAAACCCCAGACCTAAGGCCGGTAAGATCATATTCGTAGGTTTGATTTAGCGTATTCGGATATTCATTCATTGTCATTAATTTCCCCATCTGATCATAAATAAAGACTATTATCTCCTGCCTTTCGCTGGTGTTAAATGACAATTTAACATTCCCATTATCGCTGGGATTTGGATAAAGTGTAAAACTATTTTGTGCAGTTTTTACAACTTCATCTTCTGATGTCGCAAATAATTCTATATCGTCGAGATAAATGTTATTGCCAAAATCATTGATGGCTAAAAATGCCAATCTGATATTTTGTTTACCTGCATACTTATTCAAATTTAAGGAATGAGTTTTCCAATCATTTTGACCTTTTGGTTTCCAAGATTCTTCAGAATTTGTAACTGATAAATCGTTGCTAGTATAAATATTTAAAATATCATCAAACGAGACGCCACAATTATCAGAGGCCAACACGCGCAACTGGTCATTAAAATCCAGATTTTTTGCATATGTCGCCCTAAAAAATAGACTTGCTTCCATGGCTCCTGAAAAATCAAGAGCAGGACTAATTAGCCAATCCTGCTGGCCTTTATCCTCATAATTAAAAAAATTAATAAACGCAGCTGTATTGTCACTGGTTTTTAGAGGAACTTCAGCAATTTCCCAACCAATGTTATTGTCTTCATTTATAGTAATCCATCCAGTAGAATTCAAATCGTCATCTGAGAATTGCTCTCGCAGTGGAATAAAATCTTGCTGGTTGTCTGCTGCAAAGGCATGGTCTTTTTTGTTATTCGATTCATTTATATCACCCGGAATGTTAGAAAGCATTGCGGTCAAGAAGTAATTTCCATTGTCAATGGTTGATTGGTTGATTGTAATTTCCATAAGCTGGCCTGAAAGCAAGGTGTCTCCGGTATAAGTATAGGTTTGTTCCTGGCCGTTTAAATTATATATGATATCGAAATTTTTAACTGGAATAGTTCCATTATTTTTAATCTCGAGTACAATATCCAACTCATTGTCACATAATACTTTTCCGGGGGATTTTATTTTATTTATAGCCATATCAAAATATTCGCTTCCTGGATATTCGGTACCAAAGGAATTTAACAATGAAGCTCTTCGCGGAGCATCCTCCATTATTGTTTGCATTCTCACAACTTGCTCGGCAGTAAAAATATTCATGCATTGATCATTGGTATAATTCAGAAAATTTTCAAACATATCATTTGTTCCACATGACTGATGATCGGCAGGAGTACACTCTCCCGAATAGTCGTTTGATGAGTTGGGCGTGTCACTGACATAATCATCAACCGCACAACCTGCTGTTCCGGTTGCATCACCCCAAACATGCTTCAGACCCAGAAAATGACCAACCTCATGTGTGGATGTTCTGCCAAGACTATATTTAGGCTGTAAATCAAGCCCCGGAACTTTTGCAACCGAACCAAATACAGTGAAATCAACAACCATCCCATCTGTAGCTTCATTATCTTTGTTGGGTTCTTCACCAAGACCAGGAAAATCTAAGTCAGGAAATTGAGCCAGACCAATAAACGGGCTTGTCAGATCAGTTACCCAAATATTAAGATAGATGTTCGGATCCCAATGACTAAAGCTTGACAATAATTCTCTCTCAGATACAGTGATGCCATAAGAAGTTTTGTTGCCTTGAGTGCGAAGAATTCCTGTTGTAGGATCGCCATCTTTGGTTTGCCTGGCCAAAACAAATTCCACATTCATTTTTGACGCAATACCAAGAAACTCGGGCTGTGTGTTTATTGTATCTGCATTTTGTCTTTGGAAGTCTTCATTAAGCACTTCTATTTGTGATAAGATTTGCTCATCTGTAATATTGACTCCTTCTCCATAAGGCTCGCCATTATGTATCACATGAATGACAATGGCTATTTTGTCGGGATCTCCTGCCTCGTTGGTACCATAAGGAACAAGTTTGTTTCTTCGGGCTTTTATTTTTTCAGCTAACCTTCTTTCAAACTCAATTTCGTCGGGAATAAAATTATATTTTTTCTTAAGCAATTTGTCAGCTTCCATTGTGCTGCATCTTTCCTGAGCATAGGAATTTTGTCTTAATAAAAAGAGCATGATTATAAATAGTGGAAAAAAATATTTTGGATCAATCAATTTACTTGATTATAGTACAGTAGAAATTTATTATTTAAAAAATCTATATGATAAAACGAGTATTGATAAAAATTAGTCTATAAATAACTTCCGGGGAGTTAGACACTTTGATTGTGATGATTTGTGATATTTACAGCTTCTACAGCACTTATCTCTGGGACTGACCTTTTTATAGTCTCTTCTACTCCGGCTCTCAACGTCATTTCAGACATTGGGCAAGTGCCACATGCGCCGAGCAACTCCAGTCTAACAATACCTTCATCAGTAATATTTAGAATTTTCACATCTCCTCCATCAGCTTCCAGATATGGTCTTATGGATTGCAAAGCATCTTCCACTTTTTGAAGAATTGTTTTTTTCGAATTGCTATTTCCCATTATTTAATTACTTCTACAACATTAGTTTTCTCCTGCTTTGCATTTCTAATGGCGATTTGCTGTGCAAGATTTTTAGCTAGGTTCATAAAAGCCCCGGCAACAACTTCATCTTTCAATACTACTGGCTTACCATCATCTCCACTTTCTCTGATATTTTGAACTAGTGGAATTTCACCTATGAATTTGATGTTCTTCTGTCGGGCAAGTTCTTTTCCGCCATCTTTTCCAAAGATATAATATTTATTATCAGGTAACTCAGGAGGTGTAAAATATGACATGTTTTCTACAATACCCAGTACAGGAACGTTGATTTGTGGTTGCTGAAACATAGCAACACCTTTGGCTGCATCCGCCAACGCAATTTTTTGTGGGGTAGTTACTACAATTGCTCCTGTCACAGGTAAAGTCTGAACGAGTGTAAGATGGATATCACTTGTGCCGGGAGGTAAATCAAAAAGCAAATAGTCTAATTCTCCCCAGTCGGTATCGCCAATAAATTGCTTCAATGCAGAACTTGCCATTGGGCCTCTCCAAACTATGGCATTATCTCCATGAGATAAAAAACCGATAGAGATCAACTTTACGCCATGTCTTTCTATGGGATTAATCCAATTTTTATCTCCTTCTTTTCTAATGGAAGGTTGGGCATCTTCGCATCCAAACATGATAGGAATTGATGGACCAAAAATATCCGCATCAATTATACCTACCTTGGCACCAAGTTTCGACAAAGCAACGGCAAGATTTGATGTAACGGTCGATTTGCCTACGCCGCCCTTTCCTGAAGCAACGGCTATCAAATTTTTTACATTTGGCAGCAGTGGTAAATTTTCCTGCCTGATAGTTGTGACAGAAGAAGTCATATTGATATCCACTTCAATATCCTTTAATCCCAATGTATCAATTGCGTCTAAACAATCTTTTCTCAACATCTCTTTGAGAGGACACGCAGGGGTTGTCAGCACAACAGAAAATGCAATTTTATTGTCTGTAATTATTAAATCCTGGATCATCTCCAAAGTAACAAGATCTTTGCCAAGATCGGGATCCATTACATGTGAAAGGGCTTTTAAAACATCTTCTTTATTTATTGCCATCTTCTGCACTAATTCTACATGTTTAACTAAAAATTTTAAATTTAGTTAGATTAAATAAAAATAACCTGACCAAGCCACAAATATCTTCAATTTATTTCTGCATCCATAAAAATGTTGAGCTTCAATCTAAATCTATTAAGATACCATCTTGAAAATAATAAAAGTAATTATCAACTTGATGACAGAATAAATGTAAATAATTCGGGTTAATTTTGAAATCTTAGAAAAGCGAAGAAATTGAATATAAGTCAAATTACAATAGATGAGATTAAAAGCCGCATGGACATCCTTGATGTTATTGGCGATTTTGTGACTTTAAAGAGAACGGGTCAGCATTATAAAGGCAATAGCCCCTTTTCTGATGAAAAAACACCCTCTTTTATTGTTTTCCCAAAAAATCAAAACTTCAAAGATTTCAGCTCGGGAAAGCAAGGCGATGCCATTTCCTTCATTATGGACTATGATGGGCTAAGCTATGTTGAGGCCCTAAAGTTTCTTGCCAAAAAATATGGTATAGAAATCGAGGAAAAAGAGCAATCTCCCGAAGCTGTCTTAAAGCAAAATGAGCGGGAAAGCCTTTTTATTATTCTGAACTACGCAAAAGACTATTTTAAAAAAACACTCTTTGAAACTGACGAAGGAAAAAGTATTGGGCTGTCATATTTCAAGGAACGTGGATTTACGAATGAAACCATTCAGAAGTTTGAGCTGGGCTATAGTCTCGATCAGTGGAATGCGCTAGAAAGTGATGCAAAATCCAGTGGTTACAATCCCGATCTGCTGGAAAAGGCTGGTCTTATAATAAAGAAAGATGAACGTCAATACGATCGATTTAGAGGCAGGGTAATTTTTCCTATCCACAACGCCACCGGCAAGGCTATTGCCTTTGGCGCCAGAATATTAAAGGATATAAAGAACCAACCCAAATACCTCAATAGCCCAGAGACAGGCGTTTACCATAAGAGCGATGTTTTATACGGATTGTTTCAGTCGGGAAGAATGATAAGACAACTGGACAATTGCTATTTGGTAGAGGGATATACCGATGTGATCAGTCTGCATCAGCACGGTGTTGAAAATGTTGTATCGTCGTCAGGTACTTCGCTGACCGATGGTCAGATAAAACTGATAAACAGACACACTGAAAATATCACTGTGCTTTTTGATGGAGATGCGGCAGGAGTCCGAGCGTCTCTCAGAGGCGTTGACATGATTCTTCAACAAGGGATGAATGTCAAAGTCGTTGTTTTTCCAGATGGAGAAGACCCTGACAGTTATTCTAAGAAACTAGGTGGGCAAGGATTTCAGGAATTTTTAAAAGACAATGCTGAAGATTTCATCAATTTCAAAACCAAACTATTACTCGATGGCCATGATAATGATCCGGTAAAAAAAGCAGATACAATAAATCAGATTATAACGAGTATATCCAACATTCCACATCAGGTTAAGCGGGCCGTTTACATGAAAGAAACGAGCAATCTTCTTGATTTGGAAGAGCAGGTGTTGTACACCGAACTCAATAAAATTCTGATTGCTAAAAGAAAAGAAAAACAAAAGGAAACCTACCGCGAACAACCAAAACAACTTTTAGAAGAGGTAGAGAAAGCGCAGCAAAAGGAAGTTTTTGACTCAGTTGTATTCCAGGAAAAAGAAGCCATCAGGATATTGATAAATTTCGGATTCAATAAGATAGAAGATGAGTACAATCTTGTTGAACATTATTTGGAGGAACTGGCTCCGATAGAATTTACGCTTCCTATTTATAAGGATATTTTCAACATTTTTAAGGACGAGCTCAAAAAAGGAAATGTTGTGGATGCAGATTATTTTAAAAATCACCATGACATCAAAATCAAGAATGAGGTTTTGGACTTGATTTCTTATAGACACGAGATCAGCGAAAATTGGGAAAGGTATAAAATTTTTGTGCCGAAGGAAGAAGATGTGCTTTCAAACTCTGTTTACAGTAATATTTTAAGAATTAAGTTTTACAAAATAAAAAAATTAATAAATCTCAATAAAGAAGAATTAAAAAAGGAGAGTGATTTGGATAAACAGATGGAGCTGCAAAAAATCCATGTAGAATTGTTAAAGGCCCAGTCTGAGTTTTCTGCATCATTGGGTATCGTTGTTTCGTAACATCGATGGTTTGATTTGAGAAATAGCATCAGATTATAATATGGATTATTGTGAACCTTTTTTAGCCATTGGAGTTTAACCAATGATAACGACCTTTCTTGGAGTAAATCATACGCTCGAGTAGATAAATTTGTAATACGGTAATTGACAATTTTAAAAATATAATTAGATGAAAAAGGAACAGGCAAAAAAAGTACTTATGATGCTTAACAGGATAAGTCAGGAGATAGATATTTTTGGGAATGTCTTATTGAAAAGAAGATTAGCCCCAATTTCAAACAGCGTAAAATATCCCGAAAATAAAAAATTTAAAAAATGAAATATTTGTATTGAAGGTTGAATAAAAAAGCAATAAAAATGGCGAAATACTGCTACAGTTTTTTTATATTGCATCTACAATTTATTAATCAAAAACTTTCTGCTTGCAATTTATGGTCTCGTCTAACAGCGAGACCTATTTTTTTGCCCAAAAAGAAATGAGAAATGGGTACATTGAACAAATGAAATTATTTAGACGGATAAAGAATTTATTTTTGATTCGCATGATAAAATTAAATGAATTTATTTTAAGTAAACAACTTGAACTGTAAATTGAAGATAATTTTATAGCCTTTAAAAACTCGTTAAATTGCCTTTTCATATGAAATACCTCTTAATCTCCATAGTTGCCACATCATTTTTTTATTCATGTCAAAACACACCAAGAGATAGTAACATTACCATTTCGAATTTGAAATGCGAGTATCTTATCAATCCAATTGGTATAGATGCTGTCAATCCTCGATTTACCTGGCAGCTTGAAAGCAGTGAAAGGGGTATTGGGCAAAATGCTATTCAAATAATCGTTGGAACTGATTCCCTTTTTACACCGGATAGTCAGGTGTGGGATAGCGGAAAAATAAATGCTGATATTAACTTGACTATGTACAACGGGGCATCTCTAATGCCATTTACAAAGTATTTCTGGGGCATTTGGATATGGGATAATCACGATAATATCGCTGTTTCAAATATTGCGACATTCGAAACCGGTATGATAGAAATGTCAAACTGGAAGGGTTCTTGGGTCACCGACAGCAGGGATGTTGATTTAAAACCGGCTCCATATTTCAGAAAGGAATTCAAACCTTATAAAAAAATAAAAAAGGCAAGAGCTTATGTGGCAGTTGCCGGGCTGTATGAACTATTTATCAATGGAAAAAAAGTAGGAAATCATCGCCTTGACCCTATGTACACAAGATTTGACAGAAGAACTTTGTACGTGACATACGATATTACAGGATTATTAAATGATAAAAATAATGCCATAGGAATTTTACTGGGAAATGGATGGTATAACCACCAATCAACTGCGGTCTGGTATTTTCATGAAGCACCATGGAGAGCCCGACCCAAATTTTGTCTTGATCTGCGTATTGAGTATGATGATGGATATGTAGAAACAATCAGCTCTGATAATACCTGGAAGACATCATTTAGCCCAGTAATCTTCAATAGTATATATACTGCTGAGCATTTCGATAGCAGGTTAGAACAACTGGGCTGGAATATGCCAATGTTTGATGATTCGGAATGGAAAGATGCAAATTACACTTCAGCACCGTCTGGAAAAATAGTATCACAAGTACTTCATCCAATTAGGAATGTTGAAAAGATTCTTCCTGAAACCATGCGAAAGTTTAGTGAAAAAAATTATTTTTTTGACCTGGGAAGAAATATTGCCGGTGTAAGCCAATTGAAAGTCGAGGGTGAAAGCGGCACAATTATTAAATTAATTCACGGGGAACTATTAGATGAAAAAGGTCATGTAGATTTATCCAACATTGATGTGCACTACCGCCCAACAGATGATTCAGATCCATTCCAAACTGATATTTTTATTTTGAATGGCAAAGGAGAAGAGTCGTTTATGCCAAAGTTCAATTATAAAGGGTTTCAATATATTGAAATAAAAAGCGATAAACCTATTTTACTTTCAAAGACCAGCCTGGTAGGGTATTTTATGCATAGTGACTTGCCGCAAGTAGGAAAAATTGAATCTTCAAATTCTACTTTAAACAAGATATGGGCTGCCGGAAACGATACATACTTATCAAATTTGTTTGGGTATCCAACAGATTGCCCTCAAAGGGAAAAAAATGGTTGGACAGGTGATGCACATATTGCTTTAGAAACGGGACTTTACAGTTTCGATGGAATTACCATATATGAAAAATGGATGGCTGATCATCGAGATGAACAGCAACCAAATGGTGTGTTGCCAGCCATTATTCCAACAGATGGATGGGGATATCATTGGGCAAATGGTCCGGACTGGACAAGTACCATCGCATTGGTTCCATGGAATATTTATCTTTTTTATGGCGACACGAAGATTTTAAAAGACAACTATAAAAACATAAAAAGTTACGTAGATCACATAGATGCCATTAGCCCAAGTGGGCTTACAGACTGGGGATTGGGAGATTGGGTTCCTGTGAAATCCAAAGCTCCTAAAGAGTTGACTTCCTCAGCATATTATTACACTGATGCATTAATTTTGTCTAAAATTGCAGGATTGCTTGGCTTGGAAAATGATAATCGAAAATACGCACAACTTGCTGAGAAAATTAAGCATGCTTTCAACATAAAATTCCTGGATGAAAATACTGGTGTTTATGGAAGTGGAATGCAAACAGAGTTGAGTGTTCCATTATTTTGGGGATTGGTGCCGAATCGACTCATCGAAAAAGTGGCTGCTAATCTTGCGATAAAAGTCGAAGAAGATAGTTTTCATATTGATGTTGGGATACTGGGTAGTAAAGCTATTTTAAATGCCTTGAGTGAAAATGGTTATGCTGATGCCGCTTACAAGGTAGCTTCGCAAGAGACATTTCCTTCGTGGGGATGGTGGATTGTAAATGGAGCAACGACATTTTATGAAAATTGGAACATTGAAGCAAAGCGTGACTTGTCCCTAAATCATATTATGTTTGGAGAAATAAATGCCTGGTATTATAAGGCATTGGGTGGAATTAACCCTGATCCTGAAAAGCCTGGGTTTAAAAATGTGTTATTAAAACCAAATTTTGTGGACGGTTTGGATAGCTTTTTAGCTGAGCATTCAGGCCCTTATGGCAAGATTGTATCATCATGGAAAAAAGAGAACAATTACGTGATTTATACCGTAACGATTCCTCCGAGTAGCTCGGCGACCATTTGGTTGAACTGTAAAAAAGTATCATTAAACAATAATAAAATTGAAGAAAGTAATCATACTAATTTAGTTTCCAAAGATGATGATTTTACTATAATTCAAATTGTTTCAGGTACATATGAATTTGAGATAGAGATTTGATTAGTTCTACTTTACGAAGTTAAAGCACATATTGTAAAATATACTTTTTGCAACCAAACCTTCAAAGATTTTTAGTATGTTTTGTCTTTGATTTTTATAATTTAAAGACATTTGCAAGTGAATCCCTGCCTGTCCGGCAAGGCAGGCTTGAAGGTTTTAAGTCAATTAAAAGATTAACGTTAACTTCGTAAAGTAGAATTAAACACTTTATGGAAAGACTATAAAATGATTTCTAATTTTTTAAACCAATGGTTAATTTATGTATTGCATTAAAGCATAAAATATATTACCCTTGTATTTACAAATTAATTATAAATATTTTATTCTATCATAGTCCATAGTACTGTTAAAGAGAATAAATAGTATGCAAGCCCAAATAATCAAATCTGAATTATTGATGTAACCCAAAATAAATTAAAGAAATGAAAATTTTAAAAAAAATCCAGCGACGTGAATTTGTAAAATCAGCTGCTGTACTGGCTTCTGTAGCTACCGTTCCCGCCTATCTTACTGCAGGATGCGCAGAGAAAAAAGTATTCCCTCCCGGAAAATTGAATATCGCACTCATTGGATTGTCAATGGGATTCAATAATATGCGTGAATGTGCCGATGAAAATATCGTTGCATTTTGTGATGTTGATAAAAGGCCAATTACAAACAGGCTTAAACAATTTAAGGAAGAATTTCCTGACAAAATTGAACCCTACACTTTTCAGGATTATAAAAAAATGTTCAAGGAGGTTGGTGATCAGATCGATGCGGTGATTATAGCAACACCAGATCATACACATGCCATTATTACGCTTCATGCAATGAAATTGGGAAAGCATGTATATTGTCAGAAACCACTGACACATTCAGTTTACGAATCGAGGATGCTTACCAAAGCTGCAGAAAAATATCCTGTTGCAACTCAAATGGGCAACCAGGGAGCATCCAATGAAGCTACTGCCGAGGTTTGTGAAAGTATATGGAATAATGATATTGGTGAGGTACGTGAGGTATATGCATGGACAAATCGTCCGATATGGCCGCAATGCCTCAATTTCCCAGAAGATACATACGAAAAACCAGATGCGATTAATTGGGATTTGTGGTTAGGACCAGCACCTGAGAGACCCTATCATCCTGCATATCATCCTTGGAACTGGCGTGGAAGATGGGATTTTGGTACGGGCGCACTTGGTGATATGGCATGTCATATTCTCGATATTGCCATGCGAGCCTTGAGATTAAAATACCCTGATGCAGTTGAAGCGAGTTCTTCAAAATGGACGATGGATTCCCCTCCGGAATCAGAGAAAATTAATTTTTATTTTCCAGAAAGAAAATCATATAAAAAAGTGAAGATGCCTGAAGTGAAGGTGACTTGGCTTGATGGTGGTTTGATGCCTGATAGACCAGCTGAGCTTGCTGATGGTGAGAAAATGGGCGATAGAGATGGTGGCGTCATGTTTGTTGGTACTAAAGGAAAAATTATTACAGGTTGCTACGCAAGGAATCCGGTATATTTACCAAAAGAAAATTTTGTGGATTACAAGCCTGTTGTAAATGAGCGTATTGTTGAAGGAGGGATTGATGGTCACGAAAAAGATTGGGTACGAGCTTGCAAGGAAGACCCAAAAAGTCGTGTTAAAACAAAATCACACTTCGGTTATGCCGGTCCATTTAATGAAGTTGTTGTAATGGGAACAGTCGCTGCGCGACTTGCAGGATTGAATCGCGTGCTGAGGTGGGATGGTACGAATATGAAATTTACAAATATCAACCCGGAGGATAAGATTCGTATTGCAAAAACCATTAAGCTAAATAATGAAAATGGTAATCCAAGGTATAAAAAAGATTGGATGGAAGTGGACGCCTATGCTTATGCCAAAGATTTGATAAAACGAAAACCTCGTGAAGGCTGGGAATTGGAGATATAATCTGAGGAAGTAAATAAAATAGAAGTAAATCGCCTTTGGCTGTTGGTTATTTGAGGAATGTATAAATTCTTTTAGCCTCGTCAAAGGCGTTTTTTATGCTTAAATTGCTTAGCCCTTATAATTGGTGAGATAATTTTTGAAATGCCTAGTGTAAAGAATTCTAATAAAGCGAATTAATATAAAAAAGTTGTATCTTTG
>CAZDRA010000083.1:0-18933 GCA_964507705.1 uncultured Roseivirgaceae bacterium
TAATATAATTACGAGAAATCCATGGAATCTAAGCAACATTCAAAATCCATTTTTTCCTTTGGCATTGTTGCTGATTTACAATATTGTGATGCTGACCCGTTTAAAGATCGATATTTTAGAAATTCACAATCAAAACTAAAAATAGCCATCACAGAGTTCAATAAGTATGAACTGGATTTTGTGATAAATATGGGAGATATTATTGACCGCAATTGGGAAAGTTTTGATGGAATTCTACCCCTGCTGGATCAATTGAATGCTCCGATTTTTCATGTGTTGGGCAATCATGATTATGAGGTAGATGATAAATTTAAATCGGAAATTCATAAAAAGCTAAACACAAAAAAATATTATGATTTTTCCAAAGACAACTGGCGCATTATTGTTTTGGATGGAAATGACATCAGCACTTTTGCCAATCTCGAAAATTCTGAAAATCACAATCGGGCAAAAAAATGGTTAGCTGAGATGGAACAAAATGGTAATGTCAATGCCAATTTCTGGAATGGCGGAATAGGAAAAGATCAATTACAATGGCTACAACAAACCCTAGAAGATGCAAAAAAAACTGGCCAGAAGTCTATCATATTTTGTCATTTCCCCTTGTTTCCACAGCATCGGCACAACCTACTCAATGATCTGGAAATATTAAGATTAATTGAAAATTATGATGGCCTTAAAATTTGGTTCTGTGGACACAATCATGATGGGAATTATGGACAATTTAATGACATTCATTTTATTAACGTAAAAGGTATGGTAGAAACTGCATCGGATTATGCATTTTGCATAGTAGATGTTTTTGATAATTATATTAAAATAAATGGCTATGGAACTGAAATATCTGCCAAACTGAATTTTTGATATTAACAGAAAAATACAATTTGTAAATTGTTATCGTAGATTATTTATAACTTGATACACATGGATTTGCTAACCAAAACATAATAAATTAGCTAATTTTGTGACTGCGGTAGTTAATTGTACGTAAGGTAAAAACTGAAATGATTTCACCGGAAAAATACGAAGAAATAAAAGATCTATTCAGGCAATACCTGGAAAAGGAAGCATTGCGCAATACACCCGAGCGATATGCTATCCTTGAAGAAATTTATACCAGTGAGGGTCATTTTGATGTGGAGTCGTTGTACATCAATATGAAAAACAAAAACTATCAGGTAAGCCGTGCGACTGTCTATAATACCCTCGATCTTTTGCTTGATTGCGAATTAGTAAAAAAACACCAGTTTGGTAAAAATCTATCTCTTTACGAAAAATCGCATGGATTCAGGCAACATGATCATGTGATATGTACGGACACCAAACAAATTTTTGAATTTTGCGATCCACGCATAATGGAGATTCAGAAGCTTGTTGAGGAAACTTTCGACTTTACAGTCACTAGTCATTCGCTATATTTTTACGGACACCTGAACAACTCGAAAAAAGTTGAATAGAACCTTATACATTTTCTATTCAATTTATTAATCACCCTATTTTTAGTGTAATTCGTCATGTTAAATTAAACCTAATTATCCAGGTTTTTATTAAAGACAACCCTGCCTCCTACCATCGTCAGTAATACTTTTATGTCCTTGATATTATCTTCCGGGCATGTAAGAATATCTTCCGATAATACAACTAGATCAGCCAGCTTCCCCAGTTCAAGTGAACCTTTAATATCTTCTTCGAAAGAAGCATAGGCATTATTTATAGTGTACATTTTTAATGCTTGTTCTCTTGAAATTGCTTCATCAGGAGTGATAATTGAGCCTCTCTCTGTTTTCCTGGTTACGACAGACCACATGGCCAAAAAAGGATTATAAGGATTGATAGAAGTATAAGAATCGAGCTTTACCATGTGATCAGAACCTCCATTCACAATGACACCGGCATTCATTAAAGAATAATATGGATGGAAGGTTTTGATCCTCTGCTCGCCAAGGGCAAGATTGAGAAGATCAGCATCTTTAAAAAACCAGGCAGATTGCATATCGGCATACACACCCAATTTCACCATTTTTTTTATGGCTTCTGAAGTATAAAAATTTCCATGAATAATCGAAAATCGCTTATTCCCGATAGGACTTATTTTATTTACTTCTTCCATTGCAGAAAGCAACACATCTACTCCACCACCTCCCGTAACATGTGCAGTAAATTTCCATCCAAATTCATCTGATACAGTAATTATGCGAATTAGCTCTTCCTTATTCAAACTCAAAACGCCCCTATAATCCGGGTCATTAATGCCATAAATATCAAATGCTCCTTTTCCCCATGGTTCGCGCAAATAAGCAGTGCCGGTAAGAATACCACCGTCAACATGCGTTTTAAGAGCTCCAACTTTCACCCAATTATCACCATCACCGGTAGTAAAATTAAATTCACCTAAAGAAGTTCTCATTTCGTCCAGCGAAATATGTGGATCAAAAGGAATGTATAAATTCTGAAAAACCCTGACGCTTAGATCGCCTGAATCAAATAATTTTTTAAATAATTGAAGGTCTTCCGGAGTACCTCCACCGGAACAAATAGATGTGATACCTACTTCATTATACAATTGAAGCATTTCTTTGAGCAGATTTAACCTTGCTTTTTCATCCAAATTCTTGTCCTGAGAAATAGATAGCAATTTGAAGGCAGATCGTCGGATTAAACCTGTTGGTTTACCAGAGTTCTTGTCTTTAAGTATCCCAGGATGCTTCGATATTGTAGATATTCCCGAAACTTGCATGGCTTTTGAATTGATCATTCCTCCATAACTGCCATCAAGAAAAACGGGATTGTGTGGAGCTACGGAGTCTAATTCAGCTTTGCTTGGTTGCCTCTTTTCGAGCATCCGTGTGGCAAAAAATTTCGGAAATATAATCCATACCCCTGTATCTCTTTTCACTGCCTCAGCATGTATCCATTGTAGTATTTCTCCAATAGAATGAACATCTGGGATTTGGTGATAATATTCACTCCGTGAGGCACCGATAGGATGCACATGCCCTTCAATAATACCGGGAATAATTGTCTTCCCTCCAAGGTTTATTTCTTTGGTATTCGGGCCGGATAATAGTGATATTTCTTTATTATTTCCAACTGCTAATATTTTATCGTTTTTAATGGCAATGGCTTCCCGAATAGAAAAATCGCTGTCCATGGTAATGATTTTTCCATGGAGAAATAGTGTATCAGCAAACTGTTCTGGTGGACCGCATTTCAAAAGAAGCAGGGTGAAGAAAATCCAAATAATTTGAAATGGACGGTTACGAAATCGAAATATTTTCATATGTAGAATTAACAATTGAATAAGAAAAATTAGGTAAATTAATTCATCCAAAAACCAGATAACTAACAATGGCACTTACATAAATAAAGCCTAAGATAAACATTGTCCAGGCAACTTTGTTGTGTTTCAAAAGTTTTAGCCAAAGGATGACTCCGGTAATGGCAAATTGAATTAAGACAATTCCGATGAGGTCAAGCATCACTGCATAAATATTGTATTGCAAGGGACCTCCATAACCGCGCATTCGATGAAGACCATTAATTTTTCCGGAAAGATTTAGCTGAGTTGTTTTTATTTCTACTTCGTTATTGTCTTTGAATACTGTAATCTGGTGGTAACTACCTACATGTTCATATTCTCTTATCATATCACCAGAATCTTTCTTCCATTCCCTTTTCAACCTCCCTTTTATATTATGCTTTTTCATAAACAATGGCCAATTATTTTCCGATATTTCCTTTGGAGTTACCTCTACAGAGATTGTCATTTTCTTATTTTCTACCTTAAAAAAGTCATGGTATATCATCATAAAACTCGTCACCAGATACATCAGCAAAAGTGCTACTGTAGATAGTGAAGCATACAAATGAATCTTTTTTATAATAAAATAGAACTTATTGTTTGCGCTCATATCAAAATCATGATTAGAATTGTTCCGATAAAAAGACCACCAAACACAACTCCCTGCCATGGTTTATAGCTATATTTTAACCATAGCCACAATCCGAGAATCAAGGAAATGAACATGACAAAAAGTGACAACCATTGATACGCTGTCCATGTCTTAATAAACCAAGGCGCATTGGGAATTTTACCATTAAAAAAATGTAAGCCATGAAAAACAGCGCCAAAACCTTTTGGCGCCTCAGCGAAATTGGTTTCACCGGTAATTAAATTTGCGTTCACAAATACTTCTTTTCCTAAGTGTACAATTTTGAAATTGAAATTTGAACTATCACGTTGAAAAGTCCATGGCGGCACCCATCCCATTTCTCCAACCTGATCCCGAATATTTATTGCCAAATCTTCATCCTTCAATGAATTATCTATGGTAAGTTTTGTTTTCCATTCATGTGTGATGTCATTATTTTCTACGTCAATATTATGATTTAAAATAATGGCGCTCAAGCCGAAGGCTACAAGGTAAAAAGAGGTGAAAATACCAGCGTACAGATGTAGTTTTATCAATAAGGATTTTTTCATGCTCAATGGATGTGGGTATTAAATAGGTATTGAAAATAGAAAAATAATTGTAGAATAAAAATAGATTGCTATCCTTGATTTTGAGAATCAATAAAATTTGGCATTATCAAATATTCAAAAATAAATCGTGTAATTTTGAGACCAGTAAATATGCATTTATAACTAAAAATATATTAAAATGGCTGATATAACTCTTGGGGGAAACCCCGTTTCTACAGTAGGCGAGCTACCTAAAGTGGGATCACAAGCACCGGACTTTAAAGTAACAAAAACAGACTTGACAGATACCTCGTTAAGTGATTTTAGTGGAAAAAAAATTGTTCTTAATATATTTCCAAGCATTGGAACAGGAGTATGTTCAGCGTCTGTAAGAAAATTTAACGAACTAGCCGCAGGTGTTGAAAATACTATTGTAATTTGTGTGTCGAGAGATTTACCTTTTGCCCATGGGGCTTTTTGTGAAGCGGAGGGTATAGAAAATATTATACCAACATCGGAGTATAAGAATACTGGGTTTTCAGATAACTATCATGTGAAAATGCTCAACGGCAAATTTGAAAGTCTTTTTTCGAGAAGCGTGGTTGTAATTGATACAGATGGCAAAGTTGTCTATACTGAGCAAGTACCTGAAATCGCCCAGGAACCAGATTACGAAAAAGCAATAGCAGCTTTAAATTAAAATCAATATTATTCAATTGCTGCATATCAATCTGATATTAATAATATCAGGTTTTTTTTGGCCTTATTTTCTCTTTAAAGAAAATAGCAAAGAAAATTACCACTAAAGCAGAGAACACTGACGGCACTAACCAAATCATTTTCCAATCGTGAAGATTGTCGCCGATTAGGTAGATATCTACAATTTTTCCTGAAACCAATGTTCCGATATAAAATCCAACACCATAAGTGGCAAAAGTTATCAAACCCTGTGCTGAGCTTCTAAGGTTTTTAGGTGCCCTTTCATCCACAAATATCTGGCCGGTAACAAAGAAAAAATCATAGCATATTCCATGCAATACAATCCCTAAATAAAACATCCATACCAATTCTTCATTATTTCCATAGGCAAAAAGAATATATCGGATAACCCAAGCCACCATACCTATCAGCACCATTTTCTTTACACCCAATCGCTTAAAAAAGAATGGCATAACCAGCATAAAAATAATTTCTGACATTTGCCCCATAGTCATTTTACCAGCTGCATTTGAAATTGCATTTTCATTAAGGAATGCATTCGTAAATGAATAATAAAACATCAATGGAATGCATATCAATATGGAGGAAATAATCATGATGGCAAAGTCTTTTTCTTTCAAAAGACTAAAAGCATCCAAGCCCAGTATCTGGGCAAAAGTTTTCTTTCCCTCATTCTTATTTGGTGGAACATGGGGCATTGAAAAACTATACAAACCGAGCACAACTGACAAGGCAGCTGCAATCTTAAAAAAGGTTGCATCATCTTCAATCTCCAAAAAGCCAATGGTTAGTCCTGCCACGATCCAACCCAATGTGCCAAGTACCCGAATTCCGGGAAATTCTTTACCTGGATCTTGCAATTGACTAAATGATAATGAATTGGATAATGCCATGGTTGGCGTGTAACAAAATGAATATGCTAACAATAACAGATAAAAATTTCCAAACGTTTCGGCTTGAGAAATACCAAATAACAACAATGCACCAACAAGATGAAGTACACCGAGGAGTTTCTCAACAGCAAAATATTTGTCAGCAATCATACCTACAAAAAAAGGCGATATCATTGCTGCAATAGCAAATGTCCCGTATGCGTGCCCTACTTGTTCCCCATCAAAATTTAAGGTCTTCATCAAATAATTGCCCATTGTCACATACCAACATCCCCAAACAAAATATTGAAGGAACATCAGGGAAGAAAGTTGAAAGCGGATTTTTTGAGTCATAAGTAAGGTGTTAGGCAGAGTGGTTATTTATTCGTTGTCGTAAGAGACCAGTGTATTTACATTATAATCCTTAAACTTATCCTGCCCCCCTAAAAATGCCAGTTCAATAATAAATGAAACCTGAATAATTTTACCGCCAGCTTGTTCAATAAGATCGCAAGCGGCTCTTGCGGTCCCTCCTGTGGCAAGCAGGTCGTCATGAAGAAGTATTCGCTCTCCCGGAACAATAGAATCTTTATGGATTTCCAGTGTATCTTCACCATACTCCAGGGAATAAGACTTGCTCAATTTTTCTGCAGGAAGCTTGCCCGGCTTTCTAACCAATACAAAGCCAGCATTAAGCTTATTTGCCAATATACCTCCAAATATAAATCCGCGAGAGTCAATTCCTACAACCTTATCGATATGCAAATCTTTGGATATATCATAAAGTGCATCGGCACATTTTCGAAAACTTTTCTTGTCTTTTAGAAGTGTGGTGATATCTCTGAATACGATACCCTTTTTAGGAAAATCAGGAACATTCCTGATCATACTTTTAAAATATTCTTCCATAAAAATATTGATTACAACTTGTAATGGTATCAATTCCTATTCCCTGACGAATATAGATAATTCGACCTTAACCCGAATAATTCAGGAGATAATTATTGAAATGCTTAAAATGCCCGCCTTGCTGGCGAGGCAGGCGACTCATTCATTCTCTTGGCTTTTTGAAAGAAATGAATTCATAGAGATCCCCTAAAGTTTTACGCGCTTTTCATATTTATCAACAATTTTGCGGATATCATAGGTGAAATCCTTCCAGACTTTATCCCACTCCTCCTCGCTGTCTTTTGAGTAGTCGTAAAATTTTGTATTGGTTTCGGCTTTTTCTTTTATCAAATCCGGTACTTTATCGGATTTATGTAGCTTTGGGAAAAGTCCTTCCATAACTTCAGCATAGATCGGAAGTCCGGTTAAATCCATCCATCGGAATGGCCCGCAGATAGTAGCCCACCATCCCATATCCTGTCTAAAAGAACGGTCCACTGTTTCAATATCTGCTACACCGCTTTCTACCAAATACATTGCCTCCCGCATCATGGCATACATCAATCTATTTGAGATTAATCCAGCGATATCGTAATTTAGTACAGTAGGATGCTTTCCGCAACGCTCACCAATGCTTCTTCCGATTTCTACAGCAAAGTCAGCAGTATCTTCTGCCCTTGATATTTCCATGTATTTGGTAATTTCTGCTGGCTCACCCCAATGCATCCCTATAAATCTTTCCTTATGCATAAAATTCTTTTGCAGTAGCGAAATAGAAAAACCGGATGTATTGGTTGCTATTACCACATCTTTTTCAACCGTTGACTCGACAGCTTTATAAATATTTTTTTTCAAATCCAGTGATTCTCCTACAGTTTCAATTACAAACTGGCAATCTTGCATTTGCTCAATTGATCTGACATATTTGAATCGCTCTTGCCATCCTTCAATTTCAGATTTATCAATGATTTTTTTTTCAACCAATTTTTCTAAACTATCAGAAATATGATTTATGGTTTCCTGCTCTTCGGCCACATCATTGCTATTGGCGATAACATCAAATCCATAACGAATAAAACAGCAAGCCATTCCTTGACCCATAAGGCCAAGGCCAACTATTCCAATAGTCTTAATTTCTCCAGGGCTTGTCATTTATATAGATATTTTTATTCCTCAATTAAACTTATGCGAACTTGCTTGATTCCTGTAATCCTGGTGTTTGCAGATGCTTTGTAAAATTCCTTAGCATCTCCCTCAATCCGTGCAAATACATTTACTCTAACGGGGCCCTCAGCCATGGTAGGAGTGCTATCTTTATCATAAAACCAACAGATCTCCGAAACATCATCATCCAGCCCATAATGGTCATCCTGGTTTAGCCACACATAAGCGATATCTCCGGTTTGCACAGCACAGGTAGCTTTTTCCCTACCAATTTTTATCTCTGTAGAAAGCAACATCGCCACTTCACTTCCCGAATATCGAGCATGAGTTGCATTACTTTCTAAGGGTAAATATTTAATGAGTTCGTTGCATGTTCTGGGCATATCCTCTTCCAGCAACCTTGCCTTGATTTTAACCTTTTGCTCAATAAATTCAAGTTCAATGTATTTTATCATAATAGTTATATTTTAATTTAATCTACTCCAAATGGCCATATCCTTCAATATCCCAGACATCTTCAATAAGGTTATTTCTTGCAATCCACATTTGCGCATATAAATTGTTAGTCGTGCAACCATGCGGCGGGATTATTTTTATTTTATCACCAATATTCACATCAATATTTTTGAATATCGTATGCTCTTCGGCTATATAGAGATTTTCAGCTTCCGGATACCCGATTACCCGAGGGCTTCCATGTTCTGCTCCCATTCCCTTTAATCCAACATCCGTTGAAATGACGTCTTGGCGCTTTGAAATAACTGTGGCAAGTATGTACCTGGCATTTAAAAATTCAGGTCGTATTTTTTTATATGCAGCATCCATCAACGTATAACTCCCACACTGCAACTCGTCAATACCTTCTATATTTCCAGTAATATCATATGTACCTGTGCCACCCGAAGAAATAAATACTGAAAAGCCTTTTTTCTCCAGTAATGCCCTGGTTTCCATCAATGGATGCATTTCCTCTTCTACTCGTTTTTTCCTTTCATTATAATCCGGCAATGCCACAATGTGCCCTTCATAACTCTGCAATCCGTCAAATCGCAATCCTTTTGTTACTGATATTATTTCTGCTAAATCGACTACCAATTTTCCCGGTTTTACACCACCACGATTCATACCAATATCGACTTCTACAAGTGTTCCAATTTCTACATCATTGCTTTGCGCAGCTTTGCCAAGCTGTTCAATGCCTTCTATCGAATCAACAGCAACCCTGACAGATGCATATTTATTCATTATTGCTATGCGGTTGACTTTATCAATTCCAATTACCTGATTAGCAATCAATATGTCACTAATGCCACCTTTTACTAACTGCTCTGCTTCAGATAATTTTGCACATGTAATCCCGACAGAATTTTTATAAGTAATTTGCAGCCTGGCCAGAGCAACACACTTATGCGATTTGAAATGTGGACGCAAATTGCAAACCTTGCCGTCAAAATAATTATCTAAAAATGAAAGGTTTGAAACAATATCACTATAATCTGCCACGATGGATGGAGTTGGCAACACCTCAATCGGTTTGCCAATCATCTCATCTAAAATTGATTTTTTCTTTATTATAAATTCCATCCTACTGAAGCTTTATCATTGTATGCCACAACAGCACTTTTTTGTTTGCAATATGCCATCATGCCTTCCAGCCCAAGCTCAACTCCGGTACCGCTCATTTTGTGAGGCGGAACAGGAATCTGAGGGTATCCATCAAACATGCAATTTACCCATATGATCCCGGTATCTAACGCTTTGGTCATTCGCATGGATCTGCTGCCATCTTTTGTCCAGACAGAACCCGACAAACCATACACCACACTATTGGATATTTTAACAGCCTCTGTCTCATTTTTGAATGAAATAATGCTTAAAATAGGTCCAAATATTTCTTCTGTGGCGACACGCATATTTGGTTTTACATTGGATAATATCGTTGGTTCAATCCATAATCCTTTTTCAAGAGAATTCTCCATTTTCATTTTTTGACCACCTGCGAGAATATTACAGCCTTCATATTTGGCTATTTCAATATAATTTAATGCCGTTTCATACTGGGCTTTTGTGATCATTGCACCTACTTGAGTATCCTCATCATTTGGATCGCCTACTTTCAATTTACTAAGTTTTTTTAATAAAATAGATTGAAAATCGAAGGCAATAGTTTCCTGAACCAATAACCGTGAACAGGAAACACACAATTGCCCGACATTTGCAAAAGCACTTATAATGGCAGCATTGGCGGCTTTATCTAAATCTGCATCTTCAAAAACAATAATTGCATTCTTTCCTCCCAATTCAAGATTGACAGATTTCATCTGATCGGCAACTTTTCGCTGAATATGTTGCCCAACTTTAGTAGAACCTGTAAAGGAAATTTTTTTTACTTCTGGGTGACCTACCAAATTTTCACCGGTAGAAGGGCCATCACCCAATGCTACATTCACTATGCCTTTGGGAATTCCTGCCTCTATGCATAGCTTAGCAAATTTCACACTTGTCAAAGGTGTATCAGGGGAGGGTTTGATGATGATGGCATTTCCTGCTGCAAGCGCTGGCGCTACTTTCATGGCCACATTGACCAAAGGATAATTCCATGGTAATATTCCTGCGACAACTCCATATGGCTCAAACATAGTAAATTGTAAGGTCCCAGTGGATGAAGATTTAACACGACCTTCAATTTTATCAGCTGCCCCTGCATAAAACCTAATGATTGATGCCGTCAATGGTATTTCACCATTTTTGAGTTGAGAAATGGGTTTGCCTGTATCTTGTAATTCAAGATCAACCAACTCATCGGCATGAGATACTATTAAATCTGCCAACTTCAATAGCAAATTTCCTCTGCCTGATGGAGATAAGCTTTGCCATTCCTGAGAATGAAAAGCTGCAACACTCGATGCTACAATTTTATCAACACATTTTGCATCACAACAAAATTGGTGTACAATCACCTTGCCTGTGGCAGGATTGATTACATCAACAATGTTGCTGCCAGGAATTAATATTTCCACTCCATCAATTACAGAACTAATTTTATTCATCACCTATTAAAAATTAAGGGGGGCATTCGGGAAATCAAGCATAACCATTGATGGTACTTGTATGCAATATTCCATCCACGGTGACATACCAGATATAAATACCTTCTTTTACAGTCACATTATTATCATCACGATGATTCCATTCCAATATGGAGCTTGACGAAATAGTAGATTGAGTTTTAAAAGATTTTACAATCTTTCCTCTTGAGTTTTCTATTCGAGATTCAATGGTATGTTTTCTTTTAGAATTATCCAGAAATATGCTTACTTGATATGTGTCCTTGGTCTTGGTTGTTTCACTGATCAACGATTGGCTTTTTTGCAATGTTGGCAAGGTATAATCGTTGGATTCTGAAGACAAATCAAAAGATTGAACATTGTCCTGAGACATGCTTCCCAAATCATGATTTTCTGATGCGATGCGCAAGAATGATGCATTCGGGTGCCCCAATGCTGTTCTTCCATCACTTGTCTTAATTTCTAAAAGTCCATTTTCCTTTCGGATATTATTAATCGTATTGAGCAAGTATCCATCCAGCGCTACCGGATCTTTACTGACAGCAATGGTATTGGCACAAAACACCTTTCCCGAAAGTGGCCCGCCATCATACACGGTTGTCAGATTGTCGAGGATATTGAGCAGGTATGGCGCTTGTTGATTTACATTTTTATAAAAAACAGGTACACAAAGACGCGTGCCGGCATATGGGCTATATTCTTTGTTCCAGTCATTCCCATGAGTGCCCAAGGGGTTATCGGTACAACCATAGTTATTTTTCATCACGCCCGTTATTCCGGCAGCCCTGTGATCTTTGCCAATAGCGTAATTAATCAAAAAATCATTTTTATAATATGCAACATATATTCTTTGCGGTGCTTGGTATTTTTCAGGGAAGTCCGGGGCAGCAATAAATGAAGGTGCATCGTCAGGTAATTCTATGGGATTGGCAGCATAAATCCAATGTGCGGCATATGCTCTCTGCTGATTATCTTTAAACAAGCCCTGATCATTTTCTGAGACAGGACGAAATCCCTGGATAATTGGGTAATATTTGCGTTTACCTACAGCATACATCCTTTCCACCAGCGTGATATTTTCAATCGGGAATGTACCGTCATTCATTTGGCAGAGGCCTGAAACTATCGCATTGGTAACTGCTGCTTTTGCCCCATACGGGCAATAAATTTTAGACCAGTCATTCTCTATATCATTTTGCCAGTCGCCATATGATAAATTTAGTTTGATGCCAATTTTTGTATTGGCATTGGGATGCCCGGCAGGAAATAATGACTGCCATGCTGCCCCTACTGTAGATTGATTGGTGATTTTCATCACTGCGGTATCTACCATTTTTGCAACCCGCACATTTATAATTTCAGACGTGAGAATTTTGTCCACAAATACTCCGTCAGAATTAATTACCTTTCCTGCTTTATAAGTTATTTTTGATGCCAATTCATCAAATACGCTTACTATTGGAGATGCATAATTATCTGCGTAAAGAGCATGTCCATTTAAGATGAGCGGAGCAGTTAGTAGGGAACTAACGCCATATTTTACAAAATCTCGTCGTTTCATAATATGGTTCAATAAAACATGAATTTAATTTATTTATAAGAGCATTCAAAAGTCAACTGGAGTTATTGATTTCAAAACGTAATGGTTTTGTGTGTTTTCGGAGTTGACTTATTTATTGAAGTTATAACCAAATTATTGTCTTTGGCTAAATTGATAATATCTTGGGCAAAGGTCAATACATTATTCATTCAGTACTGCTTGAATTCAAGCTCTGAATTGAAGAAAAAAAACTGTATTTCGTTCGCCAGGAAAAATGACGATTTTAAGTTTGCTAAATACAGCTACTTTAATTGAAAGTGTTAGAAAAGCCTATTCTCCAATATCAAATCCGAGAGGGAGATCATGCCTAAATATTCACCATTATCCTCTACTGGGGCCATCCATATTCCAATATTCATAAGTAAGTTAGCCACATAGCGTACATCCATATTGGCAGGTACGCTGATCGCAGGTTTGGTCATAATTTCAAAGACATTAACCTCCTCAGAATTTTTATCTGGAATAAAGACACCGTTGATGAAATTGTGTACCGTAACAATCCCATAGGCGTCTTGTGCGTGCCGTTTTTTAACGATTAAGGATTTAACCTTATCTCTTCGCATAATTTCAACCGCCTCTTTAGCAGAGACCATGCCATCAATTAGAACTATCTTTTTTGTCATTGCATCTCTAGCACTTTGAAAACTTCTTTTTGCATTCATGTTTATAATTTTTATGAGCAATTATCAATAGTGAGATTTGTTATTATAACAATTTCACAATCCATTTTTATTTTCTTCAAATATAATGACCTTATTTTAAACTTAATTATTCATGAATATTCTCCATTTAGGGATAAGGCATTGACGCTCAAAGTATTCATTCAAATTGCGATAAAAATTAAATTTTCAAAATCATTTTTTATCGCAATATCAATGCCGTGATTTCTAACTCATTACAAGTGTCAATAACTATTCCCTGCATTATGCAGGTTAAATCTACTTTTGTTAATCTCTTCTTGGTAAAGTAGTGTCAATAAGGTCTAGAAATATTGATCACGAGCCTGGTCTTTGAATTTTTTCATTTGACTTTCCAAGCCGACTATATGTTCTACGGGTAAGACAAAAGCAATACCAGTTCCCGGCTTATCAAATTTACCTGCTTTTTTTATTACGTTCATGAGTTTTTCCACAACATGTTCTTCGACAAGAAATACAATGATATCAGTTTGGTCTTCAATACTTAAACCAATAAATGACTTTGCCTCGTGTATTCCAGTACCTCTGCCAGGAATAATAGTAGCTCCGGTTGCTCCGGCTTCTTTCATAGCGTCCACTACATCATCGGTAATATTTGGCTTTACCAAAGCCATGATTAATTTAAATTTCATGTTTTTCTCTTTTTATTTTTAACATTCGATTTTTCAATTTCATAAATTGAGCATATCCCAATACAGTAATAATCGGGAATAAGCTCGCAAATGCGATGAGCCCAAATCCATCAACAGCAGGGTTTCTTCCAGGCACAGTGCTTGATAACCCTAAGCCGAGCGCAGCAACCAATGGTACTGTTACGGTGGATGTAGTAACTCCTCCTGAATCATAAGCTAATGCAATAAGCTTCTTTGGGGCAAAAATTGTTTGAATAATTACAATAATATATCCTACCATAATATAAATAAATAATGGCGTTCCGGTAACAATTCGAAAGGTGCCCAGAGCTAATGCCAAAGCAACACCGATAGCAACAGTAATTCGAAGTCCCCATGGATTTATGGTGCCTGACGAAACTTCTCCGGCCTTAATTGCAACAGCAATAAGTGATGGCTCGGCAATGGTTGTAGAAAATCCGATTAAAGCTGAAAATATATATATCCAGTAATAAGAACTCCAGTTTGCCAATCCACTCTCCGAAACCCAAATAAAGTCCGGGTCAGATAGTTGAACAGCCATAATTTTTCCAATAGGGAATAGTGCCTTTTCTAAACCCAAAAGAAATAAGGAGAGCCCAAGTACTACATAAATCCCACCAAGTATCATTTTTTTTAATTGAGGAATGGGTTGTTTTAAAACTACTAGCTGAAAAAAAAGGATCAATAGTATGATAGGCAATACATCTTTAATTGTAGAGAACAAGACTAAAGCAAAATCTATCAAATATTCAAGCATAAATCACCTCTTTTTATTAAAACCAAAATAAGCCATAGGCCATCACAAATATCATAGGCAAAAGTGATGCAAAGGCAATCAATCCAAACCCATCAAGCAATGGGCTCCTTCCTTTAATTACTGTAGCTAGTCCCACACCTAATGCAGTAACCAAAGGAACGGTAATAGTAGAAGTAGTGACTCCTCCTGCATCATATGCCAGACCGATGATTTCACTTGGGGCAACCAAAGTCATCAACATCACCAATACATACCCGCCTATAATTAAATAATGCAAGGGCCAACCTTTGAGAATTCGCATTACTCCAATAACAATGGCCAAGCCGACAGAAAAAGCTACAGTCAGCCGTAAGCCCATGGCATACAAGTCCATGTTTTTTTGATTGTTTTCTATTAAACCTGCGGCTGAAGAAATTATAGATGCCTCCTTTGCAACAGCAATTAAGGACGGTTCGGCAATGGTTGTAGAAAAACCGAGTGAAAAGGAAAAAATCATTAACCACAAAAGACTTCCCTTTTTTGCCAGTGCATAAGCCAGCGTTTCTCCAATTGGAAACAAGCCAATCTCAAGGCCTTCAATAAAAAGCATAAGCCCCAATAATACCAACACTATACCGAATAAAACTTCTCCTTGCTGGGGTAATGGCTCCCTGATTACAACAACTTGAAAAAAAATTACAACCACTATTATCGGCATCAAGTCCGTCAGTGCTGCCCATAATTTTTTTAATATGTATAAGATATGAGTTTTGTACATTCCTAATTTTCACTTTTAACATTGCGAAATGACAAGATACACAAGGACTTTTTAATTAAACTACTTCTACTTTGCAAAATTACGATTAGCATCAAGTTTGAGGATCAAACCCCTCAATGAGTTGCTGAATATTAACAAAGTATGGTGACACCTGCACAACATTTCATACCCGAATATCAGATAATCAATTACTTGTACTCTGTACCGCTAATTACGCATGAATAGTAGGGGTTGAATCTTATAACTACCACCAAACGACTTCGCAGTTTGGTCATTTTAATTTGAGCTTGAATGCAGACTACAATGTTGTTTTGATTCATAAAAAAAGTAAGAAAAAATGTGGTTATTGGAAATGATACAGATTCTGAATTTTGGGTAAATCTCGTACCTGGCAATGTCTCACTCGTATTGCTGACAATGAATAACTTCTCCGCAAATAAAGTGCCACTATCAGATTGAAACAAAGTAACTTCACAGGCCAGATCGCTGCCATTGCATATTATGAAGATAAAATAAAGAAGTTGCAAAAACTTGGTGTTGATTCGGTGTTTAATATTTACAAAGGAGCAGGGCTTAGATTTGCGGAGCTTGTTTGTGATGTACTTAAGCCCATACAACCTGAGTTTAAGTTTTAATTGCAAAAAACCATGACGATGGAATTTGATATTTTAATATCATGCTATGATCTTGTCGTTGCACAATTGATCAAACTTCGATGAGCTTACAAGGATTAAATTCAAGATAAACACATAATAGTTCATGGCCATAATTATAAAATATTCTAATTCTTTTGTCTGCAACTTGTTAAAATTCAAATAAATATACCATCTTAAAGCTGGTATATTTTTAATAATAAAAACTTACCAAATTGAAAAAATTACAGTAGGGGTATGTGCTATTTCACAAAGTCGAACGTTAGGTGCAAACTTAAGCCGACTTTGATGGCAATCTTTTAGACTAAATATATAAAACCGATAATTCTTTAAAATGAACTTGAAAAATGATTCTAAATGGCTTTTTAAATACATGCCATTTAATCTAAATGCTGTAAAACTCCTAACAAACAATGAACTCTGGTTTGGCAAGCCAGATACTCAAAACGACCCCAATGAAGCGGAATTCATTTTAAAATATAATGAAGAAGTGGAAGGTTTTCTTGACTTTAGAATAATCATTAATGAAGAATTAGATTCCTTAGCAAATCAAACTGACTCAGGGAAAAAATCACCAACTGGTTTTGAAAGATTAGAATTCGAAAAAGAACTTAAAAAAATTGTAAGAGGTTATTTGGGGATTTGTTCAATGTCAGTCAAATGCGATGGCATTCTGATGTGGGCACATTATGCAGATAATAATGAGGGTATTTGTGTTGTATTTGACAAAGAGATTCTCAATAGTACGTTAAAATTGGATTTTAAAAAAAAGGTTACATACTCTTCTGATATTTCAAAAGCAACCTTTGTGAAAAATGGAAATGTAGGCCAACTTATTTCTGACAGGTTATTTTATATGGACAAACTTGAAAATTGGAATAATGAAGAGGAATATCGGTTTGTGACAAGGTATAACGATAGAACTCCTCAAGACGATCTTGACAGGCTTGAATCTTTTCCAGAAGATGCAATTGTTGGAATAATCTTAGGTGAGAATTTTCCAAAGGAAGACTTTAATCAATCTTGCATACTTGAGAAATCCCAAAAAGGAATTCTACTTTTGGAGGTGTGCAAAGAATTTATACAAAAAGTCGATGGATATAATTCAAATCTCAGATAAACATGTTGATATTTATTTGAGTCAAAAAAAATATCCGTTGAAGCATATATTAAAACGGACAAGAAATGAATTAAAACAAAGTTGAAATAAAAGTCAGCCGCTAATAACTAAGTATTCGGCTTGCCGATAGGCCAAAGCTGAATACTATGTTGACCCTGATCTTCATCAGGACAGGCTAATCCGTAATTTGCCCATTGGGAATACTTTTAAAATAATTATCGTTTGAAGACTAAATTGATTATGGCACCTTTGATTATTGTGGTAAAAAGAAGTAAGTCTCTTGTCGTTACACCATTGCTATAATCAGTTTGAAAATGATTTGTTACAACCTGAGTAGACTTATGTCAATTTTTGGACTGGAAATCCTGAAAAGCATTGTTCATATCATTGGATTATTCTGATCTATTTAATGTTTCTATTAGCAACTACCTCTTTGAGACTATTATTGCTCTCTTCAAAAAATTGGATATTACTACACTGCGAGAACCTTGATATGGCTTATATAAATTATTTTTAGGCTGAAAGGAAGTTTGTGCGCAAACTCCCGTTACCTGCAAGTATCGCAGAACTAAAATTTACTGAACAAGAAAATTAAAGTAAAAGAAATTAACTTGTAAAGTTAGGAATCCTTACTATGTTTGCATCGGCAATATTGCTAAATAAATTAAAACACATAATTATGAGTAAGTCAATCTTTTATCATGCAGGATGTCCGGTATGCCTAAGTGCAGAGCAAGACATTTTAAATCTTATTAACCCTTCAGATGTTGAGGTTGTAAACTTCGCAGAAGATAAGTCTCGAATAGAAAGTGCTGAAAAAGCAGGTGTGAAATCTGTTCCAGCATTGGTAACTCCAAATGGAAAAGTACTGCACATTAATTTCGGTGCATCTATGGAAGGTGTAAAAGGCTAAAAAATTTATAACAAATAGTTAGGAATCCTACTTATACATAGCATTCCTAAATTTAAAAATGAAAAATATAATCTTAGTATTCTTAGCAACACTATTTATAAGCAGTACACTTTATGCTTGCGACAATTGCAAAAATTATGATAATAAAAACTTTAAAATCAAAAAAGTATCCGTATCTCACAATCCATCTATTTCAAGTACTATTTGGAAAATAGAAGTTGCAGGAAATGCCGGAGAAACAAGCCAAAAGCTGTGGGCATCAAGTATCTGATACCTATAAGTCTCGAGCACAGTTAACCACATATATTACCAAGGCAGATCAAAACATGATGCCTGCAAGTAAAATTAAACGAATATATGGCTTGCGATGGCAAATTGAACTAACCTTTAAAATATGCCCGCCTGCCGGACGAGGCAGGGAAATCACAAACCAAAATAGATAAAGTAAAAGAAATGAAAATATACAGGTTTGAATGCCAGCTAATTGCAAAGCTAATATGGTCAATAGCACATATGAAAATAGGCAACTATCTAACTCAGTTAATTAATAAACAAAATGAATGCCCGTATATTTACCTAATTTGTTATTTTTGTATAAAACACAAAGA
>CAZDRA010000084.1:0-18928 GCA_964507705.1 uncultured Roseivirgaceae bacterium
AAAGCTAATTATTTATTTTCTTACAATACCAACTGTTTTAATGATAAATTGTTGCCAGTGAAATCATTTTTAATACAACTATATCGCTTCATCGCAATTCCGGATCAATTGCACATAAAACCTGATTGCGTCTTTAAACTCTTCAACAGGAATTCGTTCATCGATGCCATGCATTGATCTTATATTATTTGGGTTTAAGCGGATAGGTAAAAAACGATATACATTGTCGCACAATTTACCATAGAATCGCCCATCTGTGGCAGCTATCACAAGGTTAGGAACGGTGATGACTGGATATACTTCCTTTATAGCTTTATTAATGATGGCATATCCCAGTGTCTCAGTTGAGGAAACCTTGCTTGCTTCACTATGAAATTCTTTTAAGGTGATTGCAATTCTATCATCATTTATTAATGATCGTACCCTTTCAATAAGGTCATCAATTTTTAATCCTGGTAAAATCCTGAAATTTATGGTAGCAGAAGCATTGGATGGTATTACATTTTCTTTAATTCCACTATTAAAAACAGTTGGGACCATGGTAGTTTGCACAACTGCTCGACCCGGCCCTGTTTTTTGATAAATACCCAAAATTACCGACTCAAACAATGAGCTATTCGCAAAGACAAGTTTCTCTTGAAACCGCATTTCCGGACCTACATAATCAAGAAATTGCTGAACAGGTTTTGTTATTTCTGCCGGAAAGGGATTGCTTTCTAATTTAGTAATGGCATTGGCAATTACCTCGATGGCAGTCTCATGATTGGGCATGGAAGAGTGTCCACCATCCATTTCAACAGACAATTGAAGTGTGGCAAAACCCTTTTCTGCAATTCCTATCAAGGCCACATCTGTCAGTACACCCGGCACCAGTCCCCTTGTGATGGCAAATCCTTCATCCAATACAAACTCAGGTTCGATGCCTTCTTTTTCCAGGAATTGTACAATGGCTTGAGCACCTTTTTGCCCACCAATTTCCTCGTCATGGCCAAAGGCCAAATATATGGTGCGCTCCGGTTTATATTCTTTCGAAAGTAAATAATCAACAGCTTCTAGTATCCCAATCGCACTTACCTTGTCATCCATTGCCCCACGGCCCCAAATAATCTCGTCTTTAATTTCTCCGGAAAAAGGAGGAAAAGTCCAGTCATCAAAATCTTCCTCCGGCACAGGTACAACATCTGTGTGCGCTACGAGAATTACAGGTTTGAGTTGAGGATTTGATCCAGACCAACGATATAAATAACTAAATTGGTTTATAGTCTTTTTTTGCAAATGCTTTTCAATAAGAGGATAGGAGCGAGTTAAAAAATTTGAGAATTGATAAAAATGTGTTGAATCAAAATTTAGAGAGTTCTCTGGAGAAATTGTTTGAATCTTTATAGCTGAAGACAAATTATAGATTGCAGAATTATTTATGTCAATCTTTTCAGCCAGAGGATAATAAATTTGCTTTGACTTGAATGAAAAAGTATTGACCAGTAAGTAAGCAACAAATAATACTAGAATAAAAATACCAAAGGAAAGTAATTTTTTTGCCATATTAAATTTGAGATATTTGAAACTAATAGCAATCGGTTTTGTAAAATTGAGATATTATTATGAAATGAAACAATCTTGTCTTGAATAAATAATAGAAACCTGCTACTTCTAAGAAGTATTCATGTCATTTAGTATATGACAAGACTTCGGTAAACTTTCCCAAAGTTTTCTTTGCTAAAACTTATCTGTCTGGTAATCAATAGATAATTAATTATCTGCAACTTTTGGAAAGTTCTCATATTGAACAACTTATGAAAATGTAACGAATTATTAATATGAAGAACAAATTGAAAAATGCCATATATAGTTTAATTAACTTTTACAGCCATATTTGCCTTGGTAAATTCATAATATAATGATTGATAGTACGTATTTTTGTTTTCAATGACTCAACAATTGCTTTTCCGCATCATTTCAGTAATTTAGAAAATAAAAATTGAATGAATTCAATTTTTTTAATATGGATATTTTACAAGCCGTATTTTTTTAGTCAATTTGTATTTGTCCTAGATGTATATTGTTTTGAAATTTGTGCAATTAATTTTTTGATATCATTTAACACCATATGCGTAAATTGTCTAATAAGATAAATTGGATAAAACCAACAAATGAAAAATTTGACTATACAAATTTTTCGAAGCAAAAGCGATCTATTGTATTTGCGCAACTCTGTTTTATTGGTGCCATTTCAGCTTTAATTCAAGGAGCTTATGATCTTCGAGATGGTCTTCCTGTTGTTATGGCTATTGATGTTTTTATTGCGGCCATATTATTTTTAGGTTTTTATTTAAATTATAAAGGGAAATCTCATTTTGCCAAATTGTTGATTTTTATTTCTATCAATATCAGCCTGTTTTTATTTGCTGCGATAGTTCCGAAAGGAGCTGGTATCTATTTTCTTTTTTTTCCATTGATCATTTTTTACTTTGTTTCTTATGGTTACGAACAAAGAATTTACGCTTTTTCCTTCACTTTTCTTTCTCTTATTCTAAATGGTATTTTATTGATAACAGATTTCCAACCATTAGGGTCTATAAATTTACATCCTTCGAGCCTTTCGACATCATTTATGATCAACATACTGCTGTCATTTATACTGATGAGTTTGGGGATTCTATTCACGATCAATTTGAACCATATCGGTGAGCAATTGTTAATAAAAAAACACGCTGAAACAGAAACTTTAACGAAAGAAGTGCAGCATAAAAACCAATCGCTTGAAAAAACAAATAAAGAATTAGATCGCTTTGTTTATAGCACTTCTCATGATCTCAAGTCTCCTCTTGCTTCTATATTAGGTTTGTTGAATCTGGCCAAACTTGAAAAAGATCCAGTCTCTAAATCCATAGCTCAATATCTTGACATGATGGAAGAGCGGGTAAACAATTTGAGTGGTTTTATTAACGATATACTGGATTACTCTCGAAATGCTAGAAAAGAGATAGAGTTAAGTAATGTGAATATTTCTGAACTTGTCAACGAAGTTTTTCTTACTAACCGGTTTTTAATTAATGCCGATAAGATTGATTTAAATGCACAAATAGAAATTAATGAAGTCTTGTTATTGGATAAAACCAGGGTATTCAGAGTATTGCACAATTTGATTTCTAACGCTATTAAGTACAGCGACCTAACTAAAAATAAACCTTGCGTGACTGTTTCTGCCAAGATTGAACACAACAAACTGGTTATAGTTGTTAGAGACAATGGAATTGGTATTGCAGATGAACACAAAGATAAGGTATTCGAAATGTTTTTTCGTGGAACAGAAATGGCTGATGGCTCAGGCTTAGGCTTATATATTGCCCAGGAAATGGTGCTGAAAATGGATGGAGCTATGGAGTTTGAAAGTAAAATATATGAAGGATCAATTTTTACAGTTAAAATTCCTCTTGCAAAGAAAGTAGCTTAACTCTTTTGATTTCATCGTCTTGCTTCATTCAATATACCCTAAAATCTGTGAATCTGTGGCAATGATAATAACCCACTTTATTTCATATAGAGCCAAAATAATTTTAGTATAAGCCATCATAATCATTATTTTTACAGCTGAAATTTTGCAAAAGATAAAGTCTTAAATAAAATAAATTTTTATGGATAGTTTTCATTGGTTAGACACATCGGTCATCGTATTATATTTCGTCCTCATTACAGGGTATGGTTTATGGCTGTCAAGAAAAATAAAAGGCAGCGATAGCTATTTCCGTGGAGACCGCAAGTTCAGTTGGTGGATTATGATGGGGCAGGCTTTCGGTACAGGTACGCATGCCGAAAATTTTGTAGCACAAACCGGTGCCAGTTTCCAGATGGGATTTGCATCAATATGGTACCAATGGAAAAATATGGTCATCACACCATTTTATTGGCTGATCGCTCCTTGGTATCGCCGCAGTGAACGCACCACCGTTGGTGAAATTATTGAAGATAGATACGGTAAGACCCTCGGAGTCATTTATTCTATTTTTGCCATCTTATTTTTTGTCTTTGCTCAAGGTGCAATGCTGAAAGGAGGAGGCAAAGTTATCTCCATAGCTACAAGTAATATGATGTCAGTAAATGGTGTTGTACTTGCGATGACTGCCGCTTTTATATTTTACAGTTTTTTCGGAGGAATGGTAGCCTCTGCCTATGCCAATTTTATTCAGGCATTGTTAATAATTGTACTGTCATTTATGCTTATCCCATCTGGCCTTTCTGCAGTAGGGGGTTTTTCAGGAATGCGAGAAACTCTTCCGGAAAACTTCTTTACCCTCTTTAGTGGTGAAGTTGGCTTGGGGTGGTTTACCATTGTGATGTTAGCTTTAAATGGTGTAATTGGAATAACCGCTCAACCGCACATGGTGTCAATGTGTGCGACGGGAGCCACAGAAAAAGCCGGTAGGGTAGGCCAAACTTATGGTTCTTTTGTGAAACGATTTGTGACGATCGGATGGGCGTTAACAGGATTGATTGTCGCTGCACTAATCATTCAAAATGGCAAAGAACTGGAAGATCCAGAAATGGCCTTTGGTTATGCCACACGAGAATTGCTCGTGCCAGGACTCACAGGTTTGATGATAGCAGCAATCATTGCAGCAAATATGTCTTCAGCATCAAATTTCATGGTAAATACGGGTGCGCTATTTACGCAAAATTTTTATAAAGAATATATCAATAAAAACTCCAGCGATAAACAACTGCTCTGGATGGGACGTATCTCGGGCGTGGTGCTCACCTTGCTTGGGGTTGTATTTGCCATGTATATAGAAAACGTGCTACACGCTTTCTTATTTATTGAAACAATTGCGGCCTTTATGGGGATCATGGTTTTTGGAGGCATACTTTGGAAACGCGCAAATCGCTATGGTGCTTTAGCTGGCTCAGCGACAGCATTTATTGTTTATTATATATTGAATTACCAAGCAATAGGCACATTAGAACTGGTTTATAAATGGACTCCGGATACTTTTGGGTGGGCAATGCTTGCTGGTTTTATAGTATTTGTTGTTGGTAGTCTGGTCACTAAGCCTGAAAATGCTGAAAGAATAGAAAGTTTCTTTGATAATATGGATCGTCTTTCTGATGCCGAAGAACTTGACAAGGACGGAAAAAAGCCATTGGCAGCACTGCATGGAAAAGCATTGATATTATTGGATGCTTCAACTTGGTTTACTAAGAAACGATGGGAAAATTTCAGTGTACGATATAAAGAAGATTACCAGGGATTTTTACTTTCTATTTGCTTTGTAGGTATTCTGATTTTAATGGCATGGTTGGTCATACAGTTATAAGTGTTAGATATGAGTAAAATAACTGGGTTTTACGATATACAGGTCAATGGTTATGCAGGTGTTGATTTCAATCGAAATAACATGTCGGCAAACGATTTGCATCGAGCCTGCGCACAACTCAAAAAAGATGGTGTCGCCGGCATATTGGCTACGGTAATCACCGCCGATTTTGAAAATATGAAAACTCGGCTGGCAAATATTGTGAAGTACCAGGCAGAAGATCCGCTCATTAAGGAAATAGTTAGTGGCATTCATATAGAAGGGCCGTTCTTAAATAGTGACCGCGGTTATCGTGGCGCACATCCTGAAGAATGCATGTTTGATGCGGACCCAGAGCGAGTAGAGGAATTGCTTGAAGCTGCTGGAGGAATAACAAAAATTGTAACCCTTGCGCCAGAAAAGGACAACAATATGAAAGTAACACGTTTGCTGGCTGATAAAGGCATCACGGTTTCTGCCGGGCATTGCCATCCTTCACTGGAGCAATTACACAAAGCCATAGACGCTGGGTTGAGCATGTTTACACATTTTGGTAATGGCATACCAAATGATCTTCGCAGGCATTACAATATTTTGCAAAGAGTACTTTCGGTAAGAGAGCATTTGTTGATTTGCTACATAGCCGACGGTATTCATGTTCCTTATTTTGCACTAAAGAATTATATGGATCTCACTGGAATAGAACACAGTATTATAACTAGTGACTGTATGGCAGCAGCAGGAGCGCCTCCTGGACGCTATACCATATCTCACATCGAATTGGAAGTCGGAGAAGATGGTGTGGTTAGAGAACCTGGGAAGGAGAATTTTGCCGGTTCATCAGCCACCATGAAGAAATGCTATGACAACCTTACAAACGGTTTAGGAATAAGTGATGCGGATGCTCATATCTTAACAGTAGATAATCCCAAGAAAATTTGCCTATAATTCTAAGATTGTTGCAAGACAACCTCAATGAACAATGCTAATTCCGAAACTCATAAGCATGGATTGCATGCCATCTGTTCTACTGTAGCTTCCTCCCCTGATTTGAATTTCACGAATCAAGAAATGCTTTTTGGCTTTTTTGGAAAGCTTAAATTTGCCAATAGCCAAAGCAGGAGAATAGACAAATCCTGCTCCAACAAAATGACTCGTAAAACTCGATAAATCATAGTCAGACGTATAAAACTCAGCGGCAGATTCGTGCTCTTTATAAGGAGCGAAATATCGTGTAGCTGTTTGATTGTGAATTCTATAAAAAGGCTGAAAAGAGATGAAATTGGTGATTTTAATGGGCATCTCAATATTGAATGTATTGGCCTCAATACCAAAAGAATTGCGGTAGTATCTATAAAAAGTTTTCAATATTATTCTATCGCCAAGAAAATAATGTAATCGTAACGAAATTGGTATGCGATACTTGTTATGCGGCAATTTTTCTACTCTTGGTAGATCTTCTCCTTTGAAATAAACCCTATGATAAGGCGCCGATAAAAGCCCTGTTTGTATGATCGTACCTATTGAAATCGATGCTTGTAAACGCTTGTTTATGACCTGGCTTAAAATCAAACTGAAATTTGATGAATATCGTTTGTCAGTATCCACATATTCTATACCACTGCTTTTTAATTCTACAGGATAGAGTTTCCTGATAGGATAGTAAAGCGCCCATTTATCAACAAAAATATTAGCGGAAAATTTCAACTCCCTGTTTTGGTTTTTTGAAAGCATCGAATAATATCCGCCAAAAGAAACTGAAGCAAAATATTCTTCTAAAAAAACTCTCCCCTTTATTCCGTAAGCTTTTCTACGAGCAGTATCATAAGTGCTATACGTGACATCGAGGTAAATGGGTTGATCGGCATAAGAAGCAGAGGTGATTGTGTTGGGATTGATATTGTCGTAGGAGGCCGAGGTGAAATAGCTTATCCCATTTTCTATTCTTAAACTTTTATTATTTTTAAGAGGTACATTTACAATTATTATAGAGGAATAATCGTTTAATTTTTCAGTACCCAAACCACCTGTTATAGCTGATTTATTACCATCCTGACTATAATAGCTAAAGAGAAAGTCTATCTCCGTTTTTCGATTATCATCATTGCTGTTTTGCTGACCGTAGGCAGTTAATGGGAAAAATACAACTGCGAAAAATATAAATCTCAATTGCATCCGCATCCACTTCCTGAGTTGCCACTATTTCCACCAACAGCACCTTCGCGATACGACTGAAAGTTGGATTCAAAAATCTCTATTTTCCTATTGGAAAGGTCCATCTCAGGGTCATTTAGATATATTTTCTGATATCCTTTTACTGATGCGCAAGAAAAAAATAATGAAGATAGTACAATAGCAAATAAAATATTCAGACTATTTTTTCTATCTATTAAAAAGTTTCGTCCATTTGAAATCATCCATCAAAGATAGTAAAAAGCATTATTTTATTTTATTGCAATTGGTTTGAAATAATAATTTTTGATCTTATAGTTAGTCTGTTTTAATAAAATTAGAAAGTAAAAACTGGTTATGGAAAATTAATATTCTAAATTTGGCTTGATAAATTATAAAGAGTTTACCATTATGACCAGCATAAATTTTCCATCTGCATGGATAGCTGTGTACTTTTTCATTTTTATAAGTTGTACCTCCAATAGTTATATGGATGTACCTGAAAGAGGAACAATAAATAATTTAGGATTTGTCCCTAATCCTCAAGAAATAGAAGAACGGGAAATCATTTCTCTTGATATTAATGAAATAGCACCTGATTTTTACTTACCTGGAGTAGATGGAAATTTTTATTCTCTTCAGGATTTTGATACTTCAAAGGTATTGGTGATTATTTTCACATGTAATCATTGTCCTACAGCTCAGGCTTATGAAGATAGAATTATCAAATTGGTTAATGACTATAGAAATGAAGATGTTAGGATTATTGCCATTTCTCCTAATTCTGTTAAAGCAATGCTACCAGAGGAATTGGGGTTTTCTGATATGGGAGATTCTTATGAGGAAATGAAGCTTAGGGCCAAGCATAAAAAATTCAACTTTTTGTATTTATACGACGGAGATTCACATGAAGCCTCTATAAAGTATGGGCCAGCTTCAACACCGCATGCATTTGTTTTTGATAGTGAAAGAAAATTGAAATACAGAGGTAAAATTGATAGTTCTGAAAAACAAGAAACAGCCAATGCCAAAGTTTTACGAACTGCACTGGATGCTGTGTTGTTTGATGGAGATATATTGGTACCCATAACAAAAACTATTGGGTGCGCTGTAAAGTGGGGATGGAAAAAAAGCTGGGCTGAAAAAATAAGCAGTGATTGGGCCAGGATGCCGGTTACATTAGATGGAATTAGTATCTATGGTGTGAAAAAATTAATGCAAAATGGTTCGAAAAATTTATTGCTGATAAATATATGGGCCACATGGTGCGGACCGTGTGTAATTGAATATCCAGAGTTTATCAATATGTATCGAATGTATGTAGGTAGGGATTTTGAATTTGTATCACTTAGTATTGATAAGCAAGATCATAGGTACAAAGCACTTAGTTTTCTCAAAAAACATAATTCTGCTGTTAAAAATTATATTTACTCAGGGAATGATATATATAGTTTAATCCCATTGATAGATAGGGATTGGAGCGGAGCTCTACCATATACTATTTTGGTTGAACCAGGAGGAAATGTAGTTTACAGAAAAATGGGAATGATCAACCCTCAGGAACTAAAAAGAATAATTGTCGAACACCCAATGATCGGGAGATACTACTGATATTTCCTTTGCTCAAGGAGGACAGACAGGTTTTTCATATTGCTGGTCTCTAATGATTTATTTTTTTCTTAATCCATTCTCTGGCATTTACAAAGGCTTCTATCCATGGTGTTATTTCATCATTTTTTCTATCAGCTGGATAATGTGCCCAATTCCACGGATAAGTAGCCCTTTCAAGATGTGGCATCATTACAAGGTGCCTGCCATCTACAGAACACAATGACGCAGTATTGAAGTCAGACCCATTGGGGTTGGCAGGGTATGACGATTTGGAATATTTCATTGGTATGTGGTAGGTTGATTCATCTTCCGGTAAGCTAAACTTCCCCTCTCCATGAGCAACCCAAATGCCAAGTTTGCTTCCTACTAGTGTGCTGAGCATAACAGAGTGGTTTTTTCGTATATCAACATTTAGGAAAGAAGATTCGAATTTACCAGATTCGTTGTGCAACATTGATGGTTTTTGTACATTGTCCAATGTCACTACACCAAGTTCGATCATGAGCTGGCATCCGTTGCAAACCCCTAAACTTAGGGTGTCTTCTCTGGCATAAAATCTGTCCAAAGCATCCTTTGCTTTTGTATTATAAATAAATGCTCCTGCCCAACCTTTTGCAGATCCCAGCACATCGGAGTTGGAGAAACCTCCAACAAATACTATCATATTGATGTCTTCCAATGTTTCTCTGCCAGAGATCAAATCTGTCATATGAACGTCTTTCACATCCATGCCGGCAAGGTGCATGATCCAAGCCATTTCCCTATCTCCATTGACGCCTTTTTCTCTAATGATAGCTGCTTTTATTCCAGAGGATTTCTTTCTTTTTGGATCGATATTATATTGGTCAAAATTCCCTGTAAAATTTAGAGGAAATTGATAAGCCAATTCATTTAGTTTATAATTATCAAATCGTTCTTTAGCTAATTTATCTCCACATTGTTGGGCATCTAGTAGGGCAGAAGCCTCAAACCAGATGTCTCTCATTTCTTCAATATCCAATTCGGTCTTTGTATGAATATCATTTATTCTAATTTTATATTGATCATGGAGCTTTCCAATTTTTTGGTAATTAATACCATCATCTTCCAGGATTTTAATGGCATCACTATTTATATCAATTTGTATGATTAATCCGGGATTTTGGCCAAATAGAATTTTCACCAAATCTGATTCTTTAATAGATGAGAAGTCCAAATCGAGGCCGAGATTAGTTTGCGCAAAAGTCATTTCGAGCAATGTTGTAATCATTCCCCCAGCAGAGATATCATGTCCGGCAAGAATTAACTCCTTTTTAACAAGTTTTTGGATAGTTGTGAAAGCGATCTTGAAATACTCCGGATCAGCAATTTTTGGCGTTTCATTACCCAATTTATTAAGTGTTTGGGCAAAAGAAGATCCGCCAATTTTAAAATCTTGTTTGGATAAATCAATATAAAGTAAAATTGAATCCTGGACATTTTGAATAACAGGCTCAATTATTTTTTTGATATCCGATACTTCCCCTACAGCCGAAATTATAACTGTTCCCGGAGAAAATACGACTTCGTTGTTTGGGTATTTTTGCGTCATGGAAAGCGAATCTTTTCCTGTCGGAATATTTAACCCCAAAGCAAGAGAAAATTCTGATGCCGCCTCGACAGCTTCATAAAGCCTGGCATCTTCACCCGGGTTTTTACATGGCCACATCCAGTTGGCACTCAATGAAATGCCCTGAATTCCACCCTCGATTGGCGCCCAGATAATATTGGTTAGGCTTTCTGCTATGGAAATAATAGAACCATTTTTAGAATCGATAATTGCGACTGCCGGAGCATGGCCCAGAGAAGTTGCTAAGCCTTTTTCGCCATTAAAGTCTAAAGCGCTTACTCCTAAGTTATTTAATGGCAATTGCAAAGGGCCGGCACACTGTTGCTTGGCTACTTTTCCTGTAACAGATCTATCAACTTTGTTGGTAAGCCAGTCTTTACAAGCAACTTCTTCAAGTTGCAAAACTTCTTTTATATAATCAATGATTTTTGATACTTGATATTCTGGTTCTTGAAATTGATGAGTAGATTTTGAATCCCTCATGATGGTTTTTGGAGGGTTGCCAAGCATGTCTTCTATTTTCAAATCTATGGGTTTGGTACTCCCATCCTGGTGGTCGAATGTAAACTGAAGATCTCCGGTAGTTTCACCAACTATATACATTGGAGCTCGTTCTCTTTCAGCAATATCTTTCAATAACCCAGTATCTTTTTCTTTCAAAATCAATCCCATTCTCTCCTGAGATTCATTACCAACAATTTCTTTATCAGAAAGCGTTGGATCTCCAATGGGCAGTTTCTCAATTTGAATTTTTCCGCCAATATTTTCTACAAGTTCCGAAAGACAATTTAGATGTCCCCCTGCACCATGGTCGTGAATGGAAACAATTGGATTGTTTTTTGATTCTGCCAAAGCTCGAATGGCATTTGCAACCCTTTTTTGCATTTCGGGATTTGATCTTTGTACAGCATTCAACTCAATGGCATTATTAAATTCTCCTGTGGCTACCGATGAAACCGCACCTCCTCCCATGCCTATTCGATAATTGTCACCGCCCATTAGCACAATTTTATCCCCTTTTTCGGGGTTATCCTTTAAGCTATCAACCTTTTTGCCATACCCTATTCCTCCGGCGAGCATAATCACCTTGTCAAAGCCATACTGTTTTCCGTCTTCAAAATGTTCGAATGTCAATAAGCTTCCGCAGATAAGAGGTTGGCCAAATTTATTTCCGAAGTCACTTGCACCGTTTGAAGCTTTGATAAGAATTTCTTTTGGAGTTTGGTATAGCCATTTCCGAGGTTTAATGCTTTTCTCCCATTTTTTTTCACTACCAATTCTGGGGTAGGATGTCATGTAAACTGCTGTGCCAGCCAATGGCATAGAAGCTTTTCCTCCGGCAATCCTATCGCGGATTTCACCACCACTACCAGTTGCGGCTCCATTAAATGGTTCTACAGTTGTAGGGAAATTATGAGTTTCGGCTTTTATAGAAAGTACCGATTCAAATCTTTCCGTTTTAAAATACTCAGGAATATCTTGTCTGACAGGTGCAAATTGATCTATTTCTGGCCCCTGGATAAATGCGCAATTATCCTTGTACGCCGATACAACACGATTAGGGTTTGTTTTTGTAGTAAGTTTTATCAGTTGAAAAAGAGACAATTCTTTTTCTTGATCGTCAATTATAAAAGTTCCGTTAAAAATTTTGTGTCTGCAGTGTTCTGAGTTTACCTGCGAAAAACCAAAAATTTCACTGTCTGTTAGTTGCCGTTTTAGCTTTACACTCAGTTGTTTCAGGTAGGTGATTTCATCCTCACTAAGTGCCAACCCTTCTTCCTTGTTGTATGCCGAAATGTCATCAATAAATCTTACAGGTTCGGGAGAGTTTTCAACAGTAAATATATCTTGGTCCAGTTCTTTGTACTCCTGTTGCAGCATAGGGTCAAAGTTGGAAGTAGCATCTTCATTGAGCACAAACTCTTCTATTCTATCAATACCGGAAATATCCATATTTTCAGTGATTTCAACTGCATTGGTACTCCATGGTGTAATCATCTCTTTTCTGGGGCCAATAAATGTGCCTTCTATAATATGAGCATCAATAAAATGTGCATCGCCAAAAAGCCATTTAAGTTTTTCAATCTCACTTTTGTTTAGATTTTTATTTGATTTGACAGCTAAAAAGGCTTTTGAAGACCGGAAGAATAACACCATAAAGAGAGATATTAATAGGGTTTAAAATTTGCCACAAAAGTAAGAAATCTATATTGATGAAGCCCTTAAACTTTTGATATTTAATCTTGCCAAGCAAAATAATGTCTAATTCTTGAGGGTTCTTTTAGAATTAACTTTTATCCTCAGCCCCTCAAAACAAGGTTTAGCCTTATTCCACAAGGTAGTCCAAATTGTCATTGTACTACGAATTTTATTTTACGATATTTTTCACAAACTTTAACAAAAAAAATTAGAATCATGAGAATTAAAATAACACTGTTTTTCTTATTACTTGTATTAAGTCTTGTAGGAGTTTGCGCTGATAATAAGGAGATAATATATGTAGGAACTTTTACTGAGCGAGGTAGTCTGGGAATATATGTATATGAGCTTGACCGCGAATCAAATCGTTACGATCTGCTTCAAACTATTTTATCACAAGGAAGCCCTTCATTTATTGAAGTTCACCCAAGTGGAAAATTTTTATTTTCTGCAAACAGGGAAGGGATCAACGGTAAGAAAAAATGGGGATCTATTACTTCTTTTGCCATTGATCAAAATTCAGGGCAATTGACGGAGATAATGAGTCAATTTTCTTATGGAGATAGTCCTTGTCATGTAAGTGTCCATCCATCGGGGAAATATATTATTGTAAGTCATTACAAAGGTGGAAGCTTTGTTGTATTGCCAATAGATAACGAGGGAAAAATAGGCGAACCAACAGCAAATATTCAGTTGAGCGGAAAGGGAACTATAATGCCAAGACAAGATGCCCCGCACACACATTCTGCAATTCCATCTTCCGATGGGAGGTATTTATATGTATCGGATTTAGGCTTAGATCAAATTTTGATTTATAAGTTTGATGTTGCGACAGGCAAAGTAACTCCTGCGGAACAAGCCTTTATTAGAACCTTACCAGGGTCGGGCCCCAGGCACTTTGTGATTAATAAAAAAGGCACTTATGGATTTTCAGCAGAGGAGCTTTCATCATCAATTTGTAGCTATAAGATTGACAAAGAAAGTGGAGGATTGCAAAGAATACAAAGACTACCAGCTTTGCCGCCAGCATTTTTTGGGGATAACTCAAGTGCAGATATACAATTAAGCGTTGATGGGAAAATCGCATATGTTTCAAATCGAGGATATAATGGTCTGGCAGTTTTTAAAGTGAGCGGCAATGGAAAAATGAAAAATATTGGTTATGTGCCAACTATTGGAAATAGGCCAAGAGGTATTTATTTGGATGTAAAAGGTGAGTTTTTACTGGTTGGTAATCGAGAATCTGACGAGATAAATATTTTTACAGTTGAAAAAAATGGATTATTGAAAGACACAAGTGGTTATTTGACTGTTCCCTCTCCAGTTTGTATAAAATATTTAGAGATACATTAATATTACCCAATATGGTAAATCAATGGACTTTAATGATTTACCTATTAATAATTATTTTTCTTATCGTTTTGTAATCAGTACCGTTTTTCACTACAAATAGATGTAATCCATTTGGCAAGCTTTGAGAATTTATTTCAAATAAATCTTCTCCTTCTGCAAAAGTTCCTTTCAATAATTCGACACCACGCTGATCGAAAATTGACCAATTCAAATCTCTTGTTATCTGGTCAGATAATGAAATATTAAAATAATTTTGAGCTGGGTTAGGATAAATATTTGCATCCCTGAACTTGTCCACATTTAATTCGTCTTCTATACTCGTAATAATCGTTTTTTCCAGTTCAGGAAGCTTAGCGAAAGAAGCTTGATAAACTTCCCTTGTTCCTTCATTTACATCATTCTGGACAAATACCACAACTCCAAGCTTAGTGTTGTCATATATTGTATTCTCATCCTTGAGCAGATTCAAGTCCCATGGAATAGTGAAGTTTTGCGTCATGCCGTTCGTCCAGGAAAGGTTGTAAGGGTAGCCACCTGGAGGGATCATGTCTTTCACAATATTATTTAGCGAATCAATACCGTACGGTTGATTTACATCAGCATGATCAATGCTTGTTTCAATTGGCATTACATTCACAATTATTTCTTCATTGAGCGTATCTCTGGCAGTAATCAAAACATTAATATCAACTGCACTTCCAGTTCCTGTTGGTACTATATCAATTGTTATATCAAACAATGGATCTGTCAATGACCTATTTATAATTTGATAATCTTTTACATATGATCCGGAATAGTCATACTCTTTAATGCCATCCATAAATGAGCGAGGAGACTGGTTTATATCATAAATAGACCCTCTGGTCTCCACAGGGCTTTTATTATTCAGGTAAATTATATCTGCTTCAGGATAGTTATTATGGTATTGGATAGGAAGGAGATCCAGCGAAAATTTCTTAGCAAGTAGATTGATAGAATCTATTTTGAAATTGTTGCTGTTCATATTGTCGAAATGCTCAAATAAAACATTGTGTTCTCTCTCGCCAATCCATAAATTATCAAAGGCAAATCCATCGTAATTTGTTCCATCAGGGTTTTGCTGATCACTTCCAAATACTACCCTAAAACGTACTGAGCTTGATCCGGAAGGTTGCAAATCTCTGATACTATCCAATGGGAACCTGGCATTTTCCCAACCTGTATCCACACCGGTCCAGGCATAGCCACTACTATTGTCTCCACTTGTACTTTCAATTATTCCATCTCCAGGACGACTTACCAAGCCTTTTTCATTGTACCATTGGAGACCTATTTGTTCTTTTGAGTCCCTTGCGATATTTTCATTTGGATCAACCAATGTAAACCAATTTCCTCCATTAAATGAATATTGAATTGCTGTACCATCTCTGGTATTTTCTGCATTAGACCATATATCAATCGAAAGCATAGGTCTTTCAAGAGATCTTAAATCAAAAGCCGGGAGTGCAACGAATGATTTTTCATCATCATTGTGTCTATTATTATTATTACTAGTTACCCATGCTTTATTCCCAGGGTCACCTTTAATGATATTTCCATCCGGTACAATCAATTTCCAGCTTGGATTTTCACCCCTGAATGCCATAGAGTTAAAGTTTTCAAAATCTTCTTCATACGGGAAAATATTTATAGATTGAATTACTGATACAGGGATAGTATCAACCGAATAGCATCCTAAATTAGTTTTAATCATCATAGAAACCTGATATTCTTGATTACCCATACTAAATTGATAAAACGAAGTACTATACTCTGCGTATGTACCTGATACCGGAGTTCCCTCTCCGAAATCCCACCATATAGAATCTATGGAGTTTGTTGGGTCTTCATAGCCTGAAGGAAAATTTGTATCTGGTGTTGGGATGAGTGTGATATCCATGAATTCAGATACTTCACCAAAGGTTAAATTATTAATTACAAACTCAGGATTAGGTGTAGCTCCAATTTGGACTTCACCAGTTTTAAATGCGACACAATTAAACTTAGTGGAAGCTGTAAGTCTCACATTGTAATTGTCAGGTTTGTTATCGTCAAATTTAATTTTAGGATGCTGTTCAGTTCTTATAAACTCAGGTCCAACCCCAATTTCCCAATTCCAATTCGTGATTTCATCGGAAAAAACACCTCCATTGTCCAAGACTGAAAGGTCAACAAAATTAATTGTATCAATAACGCAATTATTTAGAACAGTAAAATCAATATTCGGGATGTCATTCACCCTAATTGATCTGGGTTCTGTCCTTACCGCGCCGGTACTTGTTTCTACAATTCGATAATTGACCACATGTAATCCAACGCCAGCAACAGGATGGTTAAAATAATACTCACCATCTTGCTCAAACACGTTGCTTCCAAACCAGCTATCTGTAAATCCCGGTGTTGTGGTGCGAGGAAGAGGGTTATCAATTGGATCTTCATTCAAGCAAAATGGTCCCGGATTACCAATTTCTATATCCGGAAGTGCAAAAACAACAGTTGTTTGTTCTTCAAAATTCGTACAGGTATTCAAATCGGTGTACGTGTACCTTATCACATGGGTACCTGTATCTGCAATCGAAGGACTGAATATTGAACTGATAACTCCCGGGCCGGCAAAAAATCCGCCAGTTGGAATCCCCACCAAAACATCATCATCATCATCTACCTGATAAGTTGCGCTAAGCCCGGAAAATCCTGTAAGCGGCAATCTATTTACTGTAACCAATGTTTGCGCTGTTTCTTCAAAGCAAACACCAACTGGATCGTCAGTTGTTAGAAATAATAGTACATCAGAACCTTGCTCAATTATAGCTGGAATATATGCAGTATTCAGTTGATTTGGATTTAAGAAAATTCCAAGACCCCCTGACCAAGTTGCAGTACTAGTAGATCCACTAATTGTTCCATTTAGAAAAACTGTATCTCCAATACACACTGGTGAGTAAATACCGGCATCTACAATTGGGGCTTCATCAATTTGAATAATTACGTCGTCAGACACTTCACTACATGGTCCCGCTGGATTATTTGTTGTTAAGGTTAATGTTACTCCACTATTTATAATATCATTTGCTCCTGGAGTATATATAGCATTTAGATTTCCAACAAAACTGAAAATACCATCTCCTGCTGTTGACCATATTGCACTCGTTGCAGAACCACTTATGGTCGCATTAAGATTTACAGTTGAACCTTCACAAATAATACGATCAGATCCTGCATCTACCTCAGGAGCCTTATTTATTGTTATCGATATATTATCTTCCACCTGAGTACATGGTCCAGAGCCATCAGGGTCATTTGAGGTAAGCGTAAGTATCACAGAAGAACCAACTTCTGAAGCATCTGGAACGTAGTAAGCATTTAGTGTTAAATTATCAGGGTAGAAATTGCCTAATCCTCCTGTCCATACTATGGATGATGATGAGCCACTTATGCTAGCATCATTTAGATAAGCACTATCTGCTTCGCAAATTATTTTATCATTTCCAGCATAAACAACTGCCGATTGATTTATGGTAATTACCAGCGAATCTATTGCTTTATTACATGGTCCGGCAGGGTTGTTTGTAGTGATATACAATTTCACATTAGTACCTACTTGAGATGAATGCGGAGTAAATATAGCGTTTAGTGTGTTTGCATTTGGAGAGAACGATCCTAATCCTGCGGAATCAACCCATGTTATTGAACTTGCGCTTCCACTAATCAATGCTTGAGAAAGAAGTGCATTGTCTCCTTCACATATTACCTGATCAGCACCAGCTTCCACAACTGGGATACTATTGATATTTATTGATACAATATCTGATATTGATGGACAAACGCTTGTGTCTGAGGTAGTCAATTGTAAGTTAATTGTACCAATTTCATTATCTGGAATTGATCCTGGGATATAAGTTGGAATAAGGGAATTTTCGTTTGTTAATGTTCCATTGCCATTAAGTATGACCCATAATATATCTGTGGCACTACCGCCAATGCTAGCAGTTTCAATGTCAATTGAAGGAGTTCCCTGACAGACTGTGGTATCTGTGCCGGCAAATACAATGTTTCTTGGATGAACATATTGTACAATTTCTATGGAATCGCCGACACAAGATTGTGCAGTTGAATATATTTTATAAACTACAGAATCTAATACCGAAGAATTATTACTTAATTGCTGAGATATTTTGTTTCCAGACCCATCACTTTCACCAGTCACCGCTCCAGTATTTACAGATACCCAATTAAAAACTGTAAAGTTCACTCCGTTAGGATTCCAAACATCAATATTAGTAACGTCGTTGCTACAAATTCCAAGACCACTAGTTGCAATGTCCGGTATTGGCCTTACTTGAACTAATACAGATTGTGTAACGGGGTTAGTAAAGCCCCCTGAACTTACTTCAAAAATATACTCTACCGTTTGAACAGTATTGGTTGGATTCGATAAGTTGTCAACAATGGTTGAGGGGAAGCTATTCCAGGTAGTGTTTACTGGTGTAATTCCTGAAACAGAGCCATTGTCTGGCGTAACATTAATGCCAATTAATTCAATAATTGCCCCTAATGTTGAGCTATTCAATACAACATTTGTAGTTTCTGAAGAACATATTATTGGTGTATTGTTTGTTAAGGTCATTTCTGCAGATGGAATTACAATCACATCTGTAGTAATGGTAGCTGCATTAGTACACCCATTCGCACTTAC
>CAZDRA010000085.1:0-14287 GCA_964507705.1 uncultured Roseivirgaceae bacterium
ATAAATGTTTCTTTAGAACCGTTTCAAGACTTAGTGGTTTGGGATTTGATGAAATAGCCAAAGAAGTTTCTGTACGACATAGACTGGCCTTTCCGAAAAAGCCTGTGCTAAACCAAAGCCTTGATATTGGTGGAGTTTACCAATGGAAAAGAAGGGGAGAATATCACCTTTTTAATCCAGAGACTATTCAATTATTACAGCAGGCAACACGCAAGGGAGATTATAGTATTTATAAGCAGTATGCCGAAAAAGTAAATAATCAAACAGAAAAGGCAGCTACTTTAAGAGGGTTGCTTAAATTCAAAAAGCGTAACTCAATTTCTATTGAAGAAGTAGAACCAAAAGAAAATATCTTTAGAAGATTTGCAACAGGAGCCATGTCATTTGGTTCCATATCGCATGAAGCACACAGCACACTTGCTATTGCCATGAATAGAATTGGCGGCAAAAGCAATAGCGGAGAGGGTGGTGAAGATGAGAACAGATTTATAAAAAAAGAAAATGGTGATTGGGAAAGATCAGCAATTAAGCAAGTTGCTTCAGGTCGCTTTGGGGTAACCAGTAATTATCTCACCAATGCTATTGAACTTCAAATAAAAATGGCCCAGGGAGCCAAGCCTGGAGAAGGAGGACAATTGCCGGGGCATAAAGTTGATGATTGGATAGGTAGAGTTAGAAACTCCACTCCGGGGGTGGGACTAATTTCACCTCCACCGCATCACGATATTTATTCTATTGAAGATCTTGCTCAGTTGATCCATGATTTGAAAAATGCCAACCGTGAAGCGAGAATTAACGTGAAGCTAGTTTCAGAAGCGGGAGTAGGTACAATTGCTGCCGGTGTTTCGAAAGCTAAAGCTGATGTTGTATTGATTTCTGGTTATGACGGCGGAACTGGAGCATCTCCAATTAGTTCGATAAAACATGCCGGTTTGCCATGGGAACTGGGACTTGCAGAGACACACCAGACCTTAGTAAAGAATAAATTAAGAGATCGCATTGTTGTTCAGACAGATGGGCAGATCAAAACAGGAAAAGACATTGCTTATGCCGCATTACTGGGAGCAGAAGAATGGGGAATTGCTACCGCAGCGCTTGTTACTGAAGGCTGTATAATGATGCGTAAGTGTCATTTGAACACTTGCCCTGTAGGAATAGCCACACAAAATAAAGACTTAAGGAAATTGTTTTCCGGTAAGGCAGATCATGTAGTCAATCTTTTTATGTTCCTCGCAGAAGATTTGAGAGAGATTATGGCTGAACTTGGTTTTAGCACTGTTGACGAGATGGTCGGTCAGGCAAATGTGCTAAAAATGCGTTCAAATATTGAAAACTGGAAAATAAAAACATTAGACCTAAGTCCAATTTGTTTCAAAGAGCCGGCAGAAGATACAACGGGAATTTTCTGCAGTACGTCGCAAGATCATGAATTGGAGCTTGCATTGGACTGGAAATTACTTGAAGCAGCCAAGCCTGCATTGATAGAAGCAAGTAAAGTAAAAGCAGAATTTAATATTATAAATATAAACAGATCTGTTGGAGCAATTCTTTCCAATGAGGTTTCAAAAGTCTATGGCAGCCAAGGTTTGCCGGACGGTTCGATTGATATAAAATTAAGAGGTTCTGCAGGGCAAAGTTTTGGGGTCTTTGGAGCAAAAGGAATAAGATTTGAATTGGAAGGTGAAGCAAATGACTACTTTGGCAAAGGACTATCAGGAGCCCAACTGGTTGTTTACCCCGATAGGAAAATCAACTTTATTCCAGAAGACAATATTATAATTGGAAATGTTGCTTTTTATGGTGCAACTTCTGGCGAGGCATATATTCGTGGTCAGGCCGGAGAGCGTTTTTGCGTGAGAAATTCAGGAGCAAAAGCTGTTGTTGAAGGTGTTGGAGATCATGGATGTGAATACATGACTGGAGGAATTGCAGTAATCCTGGGAGAGACTGGTCGAAATTTCGCTGCAGGAATGAGCGGAGGGATTGCCTATGTTTATGATAAAAAAGGCAATTTTAATGATTTTTGCAATAAGGAGCTTGTTGACTTTGATGAAATGGAGACCGAAGATGTTGTCACCGTCAAAGGACTTATTAGCAATCATTATAAACATACAAAAAGTACAGTCGCGAAATCAATTCTGGATGATTGGGATGGTGTTCAATCAAACTTTATTAAAGTGATGCCACGAGATTACAAGCGAGTACTATTAGCAAAAAAAGAAAAACTGGAAAAAGCTATATAATTATTTCAATGGGAAAACCAACAGGATTTTTAGAATTTGACAGAGAGTTGCCGGGAAAGAGAGATCCCAAAACAAGAATTAATGACTACAATGAGTTGTTTCTTGATTTTGATGATAAAAAGACCAATGAACAAGCGGCTCGATGCATGGATTGCGGAGTACCTTTTTGTCATACGGGATGCCCCTTAGGGAACATCATTCCTGAATTCAATGATGCCGTTTACAATGAAGATTGGAAATTGGCGGTTGATATATTGCAAAGCACGAACAATTTTCCTGAATTCACAGGGAGGATTTGCCCTGCACCTTGCGAATCGGCATGTGTGTTGGGAATAAACAAACCTCCAGTTGCTATTGAGCACATTGAGAAAATGATTATCGAAAAAGCGTTTAGCCTTGACCTGGTAAAACCAAATATTCCAAAAATAAGAACAGGGAAAAAAGTTGCTATAGTTGGTTCCGGACCTGCAGGTCTTGCGGCGGCAGCACAACTAAATAAAGCCGGTCATACCGTAATTGTATTTGAGAGATCAGATAGAATTGGAGGATTACTTCGTTATGGAATTCCTGATTTTAAGTTGGAGAAGCACTTTATCGACAGAAGACTGGAGATAATGAAAGCAGAGGGAGTTACTTTTAAAACAAAGGTAAATATTGGTGTTGATTTACCATTTTATACACTGGTAAACGAGGTAGATGCAGTAGTGCTTTGTGGTGGATCGACCATGCCCCGAGACTTGAGAATAAGAGGAAGAAAATTGAATGGCGTTCATTTCGCTATGGATTTTCTCACCCAACAAAACAAAAGAGTTGCGGGAGATAGCATTCCCGAAGATGTTTCTATTTCGGCCAAAGGCAAGCATGTGATTGTTATTGGAGGTGGAGATACCGGTTCTGATTGCGTAGGAACATCAAACAGGCATCAGGCTAAATCTGTTACTCAAATCGAATTTCTTGGCAAACCACCATTTGAAAGATCTGCAAAAGACCCTTGGCCAAAATATCCAATGATTCTGAAAACCTCAACATCCCATGAAGAAGGTGTTGATCGACAATGGTCCATATTGACCAAAGAGTTCATATCTGATGAAAATGGAAATGTGAAAGCTTTACGAGTTGTTAATATAAAATGGGATATTGGGTATTCTGGAAAACCTGAGTTTAAAGAGATAAAAGGTTCTGAAAAAGACTTGCCATGTGACTTGGCGTTACTGGCAATTGGCTTTGTTCATGGAGAAACTGATATAATCAGAGAGAAAACAGATATTGAGCTTGATGCAAGGGGCAATATAAATACCAGCAATTATCAAACGAATATCGAGAATGTATTTGCAGCTGGCGATATGCGTAGAGGCCAGTCACTGGTTGTTTGGGCAATATCCGAAGGAAGAGAAGCCGCCAGGGAGGTTGATAAATATTTAATGAAAAAGGAAAGTATTTTGGAGGCAAAAGATGATTCTTTGATGAATGTCAATCATTGGTAATTATCAATGTAAAAATCTTTATTGAGACAGTAAAAAGTAAAAATAGTGAATGGATTTTAGCAATTCATTCACTATTTTTTTGTGTTACAAACGCTCAAGTTCCTCTCGCACAAAAGCCACCAACTCTCCAATATACTCCCTGCTAAAGTTAAATTCTATATTTGCTGCTTTGTAAATTTCAGGGATAGATTTTGTGTAACCCAATTTCAAAGCTGATAAATATCCCTCCAGTCCTTTTTGAGGATTTTCCTTGTATCGTTTCCAAACTGCAATAGCACCCAGTTGGGCAAAACCATATTCGATATAGTAAAATGGCACCTCATAAAGATGCAACTGCTTTTGCCAAACGTAATCTTTAAATTTTTCCAGTCCTGTCCAGTCAGTCACAGTGTCAGAAAACGAACTTAATATTTCATTCCACTTTGCTTTCCTTTCATCGATGCTATGTGTAGGATTTTCATAAATCCAATGCTGGAATTTATCAATGATCGCCACCCAGGGTAGCGTTTCGATGATTTGCTCAAGGTGCGCTCTTTTTGCTCTTTTTAGTTCTTCTTCGTCGTCAAAGAATATATCCCAGTGATCCATGCTGATCAACTCCATAGACATGCTGGCTAATTCTGCAACTTCTGATGGTGTATGTTTAAAATCATTCAGCTCAAGATCTTTGGTCACTACAGAATGCACAGCATGCCCTCCTTCGTGTAAAATTGTAACAAGATCGCGTAGTGTGCTTGTGGCATTCATGAAAATGAAAGGAATCCCTATTTCAGATAATGGATAATTATATCCGCCCGGAGCTTTACCAATCCTCGAATCAAGATCCAAATGTTTGATATCTCTCATTACTTCTATGCATCTCCCAAGAAATGGGTCAAGCCTATTGAAGCACTGAATGGTTTTTTGAATTAGATCATTGGTATCCTCAAATGGAACTAATGGAGGTTTGCCGGTTTGATCAACTGCTTTATCCCATGGTTTTAATTCCGAAAGCCCCAGTTTTTCTTTCCTGTCTTTTGCAAGTTGGTTTAATATCGGAACGATCTCTTTTTGAGCGGACTCATGAAAATCAAAGCAATCCTGGGGAGTATAGTCAAACCTGCCCATGGCTGTAAATATATAATCCCTAAAATTCTTGAAGTCGGCATTTTGAGCTACTTGATGTCTTAGGGAAATAAGTTTTTTATAAAGTTCGTCAAGTTTGTCTTTATCTTGATACCGTCTTTTTGATATGCTCATGTAGGCAGTTTCACGCTTTGCACGATCTGTAGATTCCAGAATAGTTGCAGCTTGTTGCAATGTCAATTCTTTATCTTCAATGATTACAGTCATTGCACCGGAAATAGCTCCATACTCCTTAGAAAGAGTTTGTATTTTTGTTTTTAAAGGAATATTTTCCTTCCTGAAAATCTTAAAATCTTTATCAATATTTCTAAATAAAATTTTGAAAGCATCATCGTTAATATCATTTTTATATGGGCAATTGATGACCATTTCATTCAACTGATGATTCAATGGAGCAATCTTTGGTTCGATTTCTGTCACAAAGTATGTGTAGTCATCTTGATATTTCTTGTTAGTCGTGTCGCATGTCATGCGAATGTATCTCCAGCCTGCATCTTCTGAAATAATAGCCTCCAATTCGGAAATATTTCTCAGCCAATTTCTAAATGATTCGACATTGTTAAATTGGGTTTTTAATAATTTATTATAATACTTTTCAATCGATTCCCATTTATCCGGTACAAAACCCTCAGACACAAAATTTCTTTTCTTACGTTTTACAGATATGTTTTCAATCATTATTTATTCTGTTTTATATGTTGTTTTCTATAATCTACCCTACTTCTATTTTGACTCCCGGCCCTTTGGGTTTACTTACGCAATTAAGAATATACCCATCTTTGATTTCTTCTTCACTCAATCCATCTTCATCTTCCATATTAACTTCACCATTGAGCAATTTCCCCCTGCATGCTGTGCATAGCCCACTCTGACACGAAAAAGGCATATCAATATCCATATCCAAAGCAGCCTCTAAAATTGTTTTATCAGGTGCAACAGCTACATCGTATTCCTTTCCATCTAACAGGATTTTTACATCATAGGAATTTAAATCCTTTTTTGGAGTTTTGCTTGTATTTGGCTCACCGGAGTAAAAACTTTCCTTGTGGATATGATTTTCCGCTATTCTGAATTCTTTAAGGAAAGCCTGAATTGTTTGCATAAATCCTGAAGGCCCGCAAATAAAATATTCTGCCTGCGGCAAATCATTGCTATCGCTATCCAAAAGAATATCTTTTAGCATTTCTGCATTTATTCTGCCATTATATCCTGTCCAAGACCCAGAGGGCTGCGAAACCACATCTACTACTAAAAACCTTTCTTTATATATAGATTTTAGTTTGTCGAGGTCTTTCTTAAAAATGATAGAATTTTCATTCCTGTTTTGATAAATCAAATTGATAGTACTTTCTTTTTCTATGTGCAAAATTGATTTAATAATAGATAACAATGGCGTAACCCCACTTCCGGCAGCCAATAAAATATATGCTTTACTCTGATCTTTTTGGAGATTTGGGACAAAGTGACCGGCAGCTTCCATGACGTTAAGAACATCTCCCTTTTTCATGTGATCATTCAAATAGTTTGATACCACTCCCAATTCTACTCTTTTTACAGTTATTGCAGGAAACTCATCTGAAAAAGGCGATGAACTTAGTGAATAAGAACGCCTCACTTCCTTTTCATTTATAGATAGAATGAGGGTAATAAACTGCCCCGGTAGATAGTGAATAGGATTTTCAGGCTTTTCGAAAATAAGGGTGTTGGCATCATTTGTTTCCTTTTTAACTTCTCTTATTTTCAAATTGAAATATCTTTCAGATTTTGATTGATTTGGTTTGTTTTTCTTTTTGAAAAAATTGAACATGTTTAAAACGAAATTGTGATTTTTTATAAATATTCTTTAGAAATGACCAAGCAGGAATACGATCACAAATTTAAAACAATTCGATTTATCGTATATGAAAAGAGACTTATTTTAGAAAGTGATCTTCATAGCCATCAAATTAGTCTTAAAAATTTACAAATTACGAGAGCACAATTCTAATATTGAATTTGTCAATTATATGGTTTGAGCTTATTGGACTAAACGAATACTATGTCAGAAATGATAATTGTATAATTTATTTTTATTCAAAAATATCTTCTTCGCGTTCCAACATCAAAATTGATGACTGAGGAACAATGAAATATTTCTCATCCTGATATATGACCTCAAAAGCACCTTTTTGGAGAAAAATCGCAAGATCACCTTCTCTGGCCTGTAGGGGCACATATTTTACATTTTCATCATTATCTTTCCAGGGTTCATCATCTTCCATTGGCAAGGGGATAGGGTATCCCGGACCTGCCTTCATAATATACCCTGTCTGAACTTGCTCTTTTTCTTTAATCCCCGGAGGAAGATACAAACCACTCTTGGTTTTATCTTGATTTTTTTTTGGCTTTATTAATAGTCTATCTCCAACGACAATTAGTTTTTTGAACTTGTTATCTGCAGTCAATTCCATCATTTTTTATTTCTTAAATTATAGTCACTCAATTATTGAGACAAACATCCTCACCTAGCTTCAATCATTTGCTCTATCAACCAAACGTTGATCTAAAGTTTTGGTTGCCTTTGCCCCCAATTCCTTTATCCTCTCCGTCTTCCTGATCAAATTATCCTTTCCTTCAGAAAGCTTATTCATCGCAAGATCGTAAGTTTTTTTGGTGGTATTCAGGTTCTCCCCAACTTTTATTAGGTCATCTGTAAATGCCTTGAATTTGTCATAAAGTTGTCCGCCTTGTCTGGCAATTTCCAAAGCATTGCGATTTTGGTTTTCCTGCCTCCAGATGCTGGCGATAGTTCTTAAAGTTGCAATTAGAGTAGATGGGCTCACAATTACAATATTTTTGTCGTAAGCATCATTGAATAATTCGGCATCATTTTGAACTGCCAAACCAAAGGCAGGCTCTATTGGCATAAATAGTAATACAAAATCCAGCGATCCAATTTCATAAATACTCTGATAGTTTTTATCACTCAGACCTTTGATGTGCGATCTTATGGAAAGCAGGTGGTTTTTTATTTCCAATTCTCTTTCCCTCTCATCATCGCTATTGATATACTTTTCATAAGCCGTAAGCGAAACTTTCGAATCTATGATGATGTTCTTCTGCTCAGGTAATTTTATAATCACATCCGGCTGGAGTCGTTTTCCTTCCTCATTTGTCATGGAAACCTGAACCTCATATTGTTCACCTTTTGCCAGGCCCGATTTTTCGAGAATAGATTCCAGTATAAATTCCCCCCAGTTGCCCTGGGTTTTTGACTCTCCTTTCAAAGCCTTTGTCAGGTTTTCTGCTTCTTTGGTTATTTTAATATTGAGTTCCCTAAGACCAGAAATTTGTTCTTTCAATGCAGAGTTGCGCTCAATGCTTTCCTTGTTTGTATCTTCAACTTTTTTTTCAAACTCAACTATTTTTTCTTTGAGTGGATTAAGAATATCTTTTAGATTAATTTTATTCTGATCTGTGAATTTCTTTGTTTTCTCTTCTAGAATATCGTTAGCAAGGTTTTTAAACTGAATCTGAAATTTTTCTTGCAAATTCTCGATGTCCGATTTCTGATCTTCAAGTTTTTGGTTTAAGTTTTTCAGTTCCTGAGTTCTTGTGGCTAACGAATTGGAAGCCTCCCTGTACTTTTCTCTTTCTGTCGTCAGTTCTTCTCTTAGCTTTTCAGATTCCTCCTGGGCATTAAGAAGTTTTCCATCAGTCAATTTGATACTTACCTCAAGATCGTTATTTTGATCTTCAAGCAATTTAACCTCCTCTACGCTAAAGGGATTTTTACTTTTATTATAGTAATATAGAATTAGCCAGGTTGTAATTCCTCCCAAGAACATACCTGAGAATAAGTATAATATTGTCATACAATTAGAAAATTGAATAGTAAATTTTAAAATACAAATTAAGGAAATAATAACATGAATCTGGAATGGGAACAGCATATTAAGTCAATTGGCATTAGCGATATCATGTGGTCAAAAAAATATTTGTTTATCTCCAGAAATTGTATTATTATTATCTACTTGGGGAAAAGTTTTTATTTACAAACCGTACCTAAAGTGGCTAAATAGATTACTAACTTAAAAATCAACGCTTATGAATTTTACACCTAAATTTGATACTGCAACAATGGAAGCCTCGAAGAAAGGATATGAGCCTGTCACTAATTATATGGCAACAGATCTTATCACCTTCAAACCTGATGATGAAGTAGGTAGTGTAATTTCGATGCTGAATAATCATAAAATATCTGGCGCCCCGGTGTTAAATGAAAGGAAAGAATTGGTTGGTATAATTTCTGAGCAAGATTGCCTAAGGGTGATTATTGATAGCGTATATCACAACCAGCCCATGAGCAAGCATTTAGTTAAAAATTATATGCAGAAAAATTTAATCACTATTTCTGTCGATTCAGATGTAGTAGATGTGGCTAACATGTTTTTGAAGCATCGATTCAGAAGATTTCCGGTTGTAAAAGATGGGATACTTAAAGGTCAAGTAAGCAAAAGTGATATACTAAGAGCAGCGCAAAAGATAAAGCTAACCACCTGGTAGCGTGAACCAAATTTTTTATTGCAAAGGAATATGATAACTCATATTCTTTTTTTTTAATATTGATTATCCGGATAGTTTTTATGAATTAATTGAAAACGAAAAAAAGTAGGTCTATTATTTTATGGATAAATGTCGAAATTAATTTTATAGATTGACGCACTGGGTTTAATGATGAAGTATCCCATTTACATAAAGAACATGGTTTGTCCTCGCTGTATAGATACAGTGCGGGATATATTAGCCGAGCTACAAATTGAAGCAATATCCATTCAATTGGGTAAAGTTGACACTGCCAAAGAAATTTCTAATCAACAAAAAAATGATTTAGAAAAAGAGCTTTCACAAAGAGGATTTGAGTTATTACAAGACAATAAATCGCAACTTATAAGCCAAATAAAATTATTGGTCATTGAGCAAATACACTATGGAAGTGACAAACAAAAAGTCAATTTCTCGACCATCATATCCGATAAATTAAATCATGAATATTCTTCATTAAGCCGTTTGTTTTCATCTGTCGAAGGCATTACCATTGAGAGGTTCATTTTAAAACAAAAAATTGAAAGAGCAAAAGAGTTAATTTTTTATAAGCAATTGACCCTATCAGAAATTGCTTTTCAGATGGATTACAGCAGTGTTGCTCACCTTTCTGCTCAATTTAAAAAAGAGACTGGCATGACCCCTTCTGGATTTAAGAAGATGCGAGACCCTGGTCATCAGTCATTGGATGCTTTGTAGGTAATTGTTTATTTTTATCAGCATAAAAATAAACAAACGAGATGTCATCAATCGAAATATTCAATTCCTCAGGCCTGTTAAGTTCAAATTTATTAGAAGAATACAAGGCGGGAATTAAGCGCATTTCGGTTAAAAAGGGAGCTATTCTTCAAAGAATAGGAGAGCCATCTGTCAATAGCTATTTAGTGCTAAACGGACTGCTCAAAAGTTATACCATCGATAGGAAAGGGAAAGAGCATGTATTCATGTTTGCCTCCGAAAATTGGGTAGTAGCTGACCTTGATGCACATTCAGAACATTGCCTTTCGCAATTATATATTGAAGCCATTGAAGATTCTGAAAATAGAGGTTATCAATAAAAGTGCGCTACGTTTATTCAAGCAATTTCCACAAGATTTTCTATACAAAGAGTTTGAAAGACTATTGATAAGAACAAGTGTGCTGCAAAAAAGAATCATGATGCTGATGAGCTATTCTGCTAAAGAAAGATATGAAGAGTTTTTGAAAACCTATCCGGATATTGTGCAGCGTGTGCCTCAGAAATTGATTGCTTCTTACCTTGGCATTACACCTCAGGCACTTAGCACAATAAGGAGAGATTACTCCAAATAGCCCAGGCTAATTTGTTAATGTAGATGAAGGAAAATAACTATGCTCAGTTTTACCTTTACACAAATTATTAAGCCATTTTAATTAGATAAAAATGAAAAAGAAAATAGTATTTCAGTATGCCGGACAATCCGAAAAAATGGGTTTTATGTCCATTAAAAGAAGCTTACCTAATAGATTTGTAGATACGGTAGGTCATTTTACTTTCCTCGATCAAATGCCTTACCAGGCCAATGATACGGAGTGGTTGCAAAAGGAACTCAATGCTATTGTGCCGGGGAGTTTTGCCCACCCACACCGAGGCATTGCCACGGTTTCTTATATTATAAAAGGAACTGTTGAGCATTTTGATAGTGCCGGAAATCATGGCATTGTTCAAGACGGGGGGATTCAATGGATGAAAGCAGGAAATGGCATTATACACGATGAAATAATTCATGTCAATAAGGATAGTGCCATTACGGAACAACTTGGATTGCAATTTTGGATGAATCTCCCAGCCAAAAACAAAGCAGAAAAGCCTGAATACTTGTCGCTGCAAGCACAAGAAATACCTGAAATTTTGCTTCCGGAAAATAAAGGAAAAATAAAAGTTCTCATTGGTGAGCTAGATGGATCTGAATCTAAAATCCCTACTTATGCCAAGTCATTTCTATACCATCTTGAATTGAATGGCGGAAAATCTCATGCTATTTCCATAGATAAAAATGATGAATCTGCCATAGCACTTATTAGAGGAGAGGCAGAAGTATCGAATACCGAAATCAAGTCAAATGATTTGATCGTGTTTGATAAAGTTGGTGATGTCATAGAAATTGAAAATAAAGGTAATGAAAGCATAGATGTGATGGTTTTTGGAGGAGCACCATATACAGAACCCATTGTATTTGGTGGGCCTTATGTAATGAATACACAAGCAGAAATTACCCAGGCAAATACAGATTATTATGCTGGTAAATATGGGACTATTGATTATCAGAAATAAGGGTAATTTTCAGAAGATTTCACCTGAACAATTCGTGTGAAATTTCGAAAGCATTGTTCGTATAGATAGCAGTTTAGTTCTAAAAGTCCAGATAAATTCACACCACCACAAAATCATATAAGCAATTACCAAAATTGTATAATGCACATTCATTATTCATTTGCGACTTTTGTGTGGCTAAATAAAAAAAGTATGGAACAAGTTGTTGAAAAAGGTAAACAGATTCTTAAAGAAAATTTCAAGGTGACCGGAATGACCTGTGCTTCCTGTGCCATCAGCCTGGAGACTTACCTCAAGCCGCTCGATGGTGTTGTGCAAGTGGCGGTCAATTACCCAAATCAATCCGTCGCATTAGAATACAATGCAGAGCAGGTTACGATAGAAAAAATCCAACAATCTGCCAAGGAAATCGGTTATGAAATATTGACTGGTGAAGCCAAAGCAACGCAAAAAGCCTTTGAAGAAATAGAAGAAAAAAGGCTCAGTAGCCTCAAGTCAAAGCTGATTTTCTCTGCTGTTTTTTCTGCTCCTGTTTTTGTGATGGCCATGTTTTTTATGGGTAAAATCCCTCACGAAAACTGGATCATGATGGTGCTGTCTATCCCAGTATTGTTTTGGAGCGGATCGGAGTTTTTCGTGATTGCATGGAAGAAATTACAACACTTTTCGGCCAATATGGACACCCTTGTTGCATTGAGTACAGGTGTGGCCTTTTCATTTAGTTTTTTTAATACTGTTTACCCCCAATATTTTCTGAATCATGGCATGATGCCGCACGTGTACTACGAATCGGCCGTGATCATCATCACCCTCATACTTTTGGGCAGGTATTTCGAAGAGCGAGCAAAAAGCAAGACCTCTTCTGCCATCAAACAACTGATGGGCTTGAAACCAAAGCATGTAACCGTCATTAGAAATGGAATAGAGGAGGTCATTGCTGTGGAAGATATTATGCAGGGTGAGCTCATCATCCTAAAGCCAGGCGATAAAGTGCCTGTTGATGGTAAAGTCAAAAAAGGAAACTCATTTATAGATGAAAGCATGATCTCCGGAGAGCCAATACCAGCCGAAAAGGCAAAAGGAGATAAAGTATTTGCCGGTACCATAAATCAAAAAGGAGCTTTGAGGATCGTTGCCACCAATGTAGGCGACGAAACATTGCTTGCCCAAATCATTCGCTTGGTAGAGCAGGCACAGGCGAGCAAACCGGCTATTCAAAAGCTGGCCGACAAAGTCGCAGGTATATTTGTGCCGATCGTAATTGGCATCTCTATACTTACCTTTATCGTATGGTATGTTATTGGCCCCGACCCATCATTTACCTATGCATTGCTTACGCTGATCACCGTGCTGATCATCGCTTGTCCTTGTGCATTGGGATTGGCTACGCCCACGGCCTTGATGGTAGGCATTGGCAAGGGGGCGCAACAGGGGATTCTGATAAAAGATGCACAGGCACTGGAAACAGCGTACAAGGTAGATGCCCTTATACTCGATAAGACCGGCACGATCACCGAAGGTTTGCCAAAAGTAACGGACATCATTTGGAAAAAAAATGTTGATTCAGCACACCTTGGAGCATTGTTGCTGGCCATAGAATCGCAATCGGAACACCCTGTTGCTGATGCTATCGTGCAACATCTAAAGAGCGAAAAGGCTTCCAATATCCATGCCGACTCATTTGAGAGCATTACCGGAATGGGCGCAAAAGCGACCATGGATGGCAAGCTATATTTGGCGGGCAATGAGCAATTGATGCTTTCCAACAGCGTCATCATTCCCAATGATTTAGCTCAAAGTGCGGATGCCTTAAAATCTGATGCTAAAACAGTTATTTATTTTAGCTCTGGCACTCAGGTCGTAGCCATCATTGCTGTGGCAGACAAGGTAAAAGAAAGTTCTAAGGTAGCGATTGATCATCTTCACAAAATGGGCATTGAGGTGTATATGCTCACCGGAGACAATGAACAAACGGCCAAAGTTATTGCAGGAAGTGTAGGCATCAAAAATTATAAGGCCAACGTGATGCCCGCTGATAAGGGCAATTTTGTGACCGAATTGCAACAACAAGGCAAGGTAGTAGCGATGGCGGGAGATGGCATAAACGACTCACATGCATTGGCACAAGCAGATGTTGGCATTGCGATGGGCAGTGGCACTGACATTGCCATGGAAAGCGCAGGTATTACGCTGATGCAATCCGATTTGAAGCAAATCGCCAAGGCCATTAAGTTGTCAAAAGCCACCATGCAAACAATTCGACAAAACCTGTTTTGGGCTTTTGTGTACAACTTGGTAGCGATTCCGGTAGCAGCCGGCGCATTGTATCCCACGTTTGGCTTTTTGCTCAGTCCGATGATTGCAGGAGCCGCCATGTCAATGAGTTCGATTTCGGTGCTTACCAATAGCTTACGATTAAAAAAACGTTCAATTAATTAATGCTTCCACGAAGGAATGATAGATTGTTTAAATGATAGAATGATAAAATAAAAAAATCATGCTTTGAACTCAAAAAGTTACGTTTCTTCATTTAAGCATTTAAGCATTTAAGCATTTAA
>CAZDRA010000085.1:14387-18554 GCA_964507705.1 uncultured Roseivirgaceae bacterium
CATTTAAGCATTTAAGCATTTAAGCATTTAACATGTACACATTTCAATTTAAATAACAATTAAATCAATAAAATAAACAATTATGAAAACTGTAAAATTTAAAACAAATATCAATTGCGGAGGATGCATCAAATCCGTCACGCCGTTTCTCAATGAGTTAGATAATCTTGATGAATGGAAAGTAGATACCGAAAATCCCGATAAGATTTTGGAGGTAAGCCTGGATGATGACAATGCGACTATCGTCGTTGAAGCCGTCAAAAAAGCGGGCTTTGAGATAGAGACAATTTAATTACTTTGTTTAGTGACAATGTTGTGCCATCAGGGTTATTTGCTTAGGCAGACCTGATGTGCATTTTTTTTATCCACACGCTGTACCTTATTGAGAAAAACAGATAAATTTTCAAATTATATCCATACGATATAAGAATTACAAGTCATTCAAACAGTTCTCTATTTCATTAAATGATTTTAACCCGACTTGAAAATAAATCTTAATAAAAGTTGTATGTCAGCTATTTGTAGTTTTTGTTTTTGCAATTGGGTCACAAATTTTGATTTGTTTACGTATGGTCTTTCTTTGAACCCAAGGGCTTTGTATATTTTTTTTAACTTCTTTAGGTCTAGTATATAATTTGGCGTAGATCCTTTTATTGTCTGTACCATCCATGCTTATTTGTAAGCTTTTTTGTGTTTTCATTTTTTCTACTGTCATCTTCCAACTCAAGTTGATTCCCGTCCGTCCGGTAGGGATTTTCTTTTAGTGTATTTCTATATATAGTTCACTCCATTTTTTTTATAAAAAAAGTTACCCACATTCTTAATAGTAATAATATTAGAATATTAATAGATTGTAAGCCTAAAGGTGGTAGGCAGATCTGAAAAAAACTATGAAAATTTTGATGCGAATGAATTAATAGAGGTCTCCTTAATAGAACCCTCAATTATTCTGTTACTTTTGTTTAGCAAATTCTCATGAGCGAATTTGTTTTTTTAACTATTAAACCTCCCCGATAACTATGAAAATCGGAATTATAAATGAAAAGCTTGATAACCGTGTAGCAATTGTACCTGATTTAGCCAAACGTCTCATTGGCGAAAGCAATGAGATAATTGCTGAAAAAGGATGTGGAAATTCTGCCTTGTACACCGATGATGAATACACAGCATCCGGAGCCTCATTGGGCAGCAGAGATGATGTACTCAAATCTTCAGAGATAATCTGTAGTGTAGTGCCATTGGAAATTGAAGATTATAAAATATTACCAGCTACTGCCATTGTGGTATCCTCTTTTCAGCCTTACTTTTCATTGGAAAAAACAAAAGAAGTAGCGGATCATAAGCTAATAGGATTTAGCATGGATATGATTCCAAGAATCACCCTTGCTCAGGCAATGGATGTGCTTTCGTCCATGGCTTCTATCGCAGGTTACAAAGCCGTTATTCTTGCGGCCAATCATCTTCCGAAATATTTCCCCATGCTCACCACGGCAGCAGGCAGTATCCCTCCGGCAAAAGTATTGATAATGGGCGCTGGTGTAGCCGGTTTACAGGCAGTGGCCACCGCCAAAAGACTCGGATCAGTTGTTCAGGCATTTGATACCAGGGCTGCAGCTAAAGAAGAAGTGCAAAGTCTGGGAGCAAAATTTGTAGAAGTAGAAGGATCAAGTGATGATAAAGCCGCAGGAGGTTATGCTGTTGAGCAAACAGATGAATACAAACAAAAGCAACGTGAGAAAATATTTGAAGAAGCAGTAAAGGCCGATGTTATTATTACCACTGCTCAGCTGAGAGGCAAGCCCGCTCCAACTTTAATTACCAAAGAGATGGTAGCGCAAATGAAAAATGGTTCGGTCATTATAGATATTGCCTCATCTACCGGTGGAAATTGTGAATTGACAGAGGATAATAAAACAGTTGTGAAACATGGTGTTACAATTATTGGAAATTCTGAACTGGCCGCAGAAGTTCCCAACCATGCCAGTCAGTTGTTTGGTAAAAATATTCATAACTTTCTCAAAACATTCTTAAAAGATGGTAAGGTAGAAATTGATATGGAAAATGAAATATTAAAATCCAGTTGTATTACATCAAAAGGAGAAATTCTTTACGGGAAATAAAAATTAGAGACTATGGATATTATGATACAATTTATCACCGAACATATAGAGATGCTCTATATCCTCGTTTTTGCAACTTATCTTGGCATGGAGATTATATCAAAAGTACCAACAGTTTTGCACACGCCACTTATGTCAGGAGCGAATGCCATTAGTGGTGTTGTAGTCATAGGAGCTATTATACTCATTAGAAATGCCGATCCGGGCAATTATATAATGCTGTCCATTGGAATGATAGGTATTGCCCTTGCCATGATCAATGTAATCGGAGGATTTGTTGTCACCGACAGAATGCTCCAAATGTTCAAAAAGAAGAAAAAATAACCCTAAAACCCAAGGAACGTGGAAAACGCAATTATAGACTTTTTATACCTGATCTGTATCGTACTTTTTATTATTGGCTTAAAAAGGCTCAGTCATCCTGACACTGCAAAAAAAGGAAATACCATTGCAGGTCTGGGAATGGGGCTGGCTATTGTCATCACTATTTTTTATCCAATGGAAAACGAGTCCAATAATTATTTATGGATTGTTGGAGGACTTATTATCGGCGGTGCAATTGGATTTGCAGCGGCGAAGAAGATAAAAATGACAGCCATGCCAGAGATGGTTTCGTTATTTAACGGACTTGGCGGAGCTTGCTCGATGCTCATCGCAACTGTCGAGTTTTACAATTTACCGGAGGGTACTGCCATGATGAGTTCTGAGGTATTGATCATCATTTTCGCATTGTTTGTAGGAAGTGTGGCATTTACAGGAAGTATTGTTGCTTGGGGCAAACTGGAAGGATTTTTAAGAGATAATTTGGTTCTTCCTGCTCCACAGCTCATAAACCTTACCTTGCTGGCTGCAACGATTGGTCTTAGTGGATATATCATGATGCAACCAGAATTGGACTTTACATTGGTAATTATCCTCCTGGTAGTTTCAATGGTTTACGGAGTTGCATTTGTAACGCCAATTGGTGGAGGTGACATGCCGGTGGTGATTTCATTGCTCAATTCTTTTACAGGAATAGCCGCAGCAGGAGCAGGGCTGATCTATGGCAATCAGGTAATGATTGTTGGTGGGATTATTGTTGGGGCAGCAGGGACTATTCTTACTGTCTTGATGTGCAACGCCATGAACAGATCTCTATTTAACGTGGTCATTGGCGGGTTTAGCTCAAGCGGAAAATCAAGCGGAAGTGGGAGAGAAGAGGTAGCCAAGGAAGCATCACATAGTGATACCGCCATTCAATTAAAGTATTCCAATAAGGTAATCATCGTACCTGGCTATGGACTTGCTGTGGCCCAAGCCCAGCATGTATGTCATGATCTGGAAAAAGCACTGGAGAATGAAGGTGTTGATGTAAAATATGCTATTCACCCAGTGGCAGGAAGGATGCCGGGGCACATGAATGTATTGCTGGCTGAAGCAGATGTGCCATATCCTAAATTATTGGAACTTGAAGAAGCCAACGAACAATTTCCTTCTACAGATATGGTACTGGTGATTGGTGCAAATGATGTTGTAAATCCATCAGCCAACGATGATCCCGAAAGTCCGATTTATGGTATGCCTATTTTGAATGTAGAGCAAGCTAAAACCGTGATTGTACTAAAAAGAAGTATGCGCCCCGGATATGCAGGTATTCAAAACCCCCTATTCTTTGGAGATAAGACCAAGATGTTATTTGGAGATGCCAAGGATTCTCTAAGTAAGTTGAAACAAGAAGTTGCTAACGCTTAGGGAGTTTCTCTGAATCGAAGAAATTGTAGGATTACCCGTTTAGGTATTGGAGTCAATTATTTCTTTAATTCGGATGCCAAACCTTCAAGGTTTTAGCTCGATACCTCAATGAGGTTATGAAATATCCATACACTTGCAGGGGAAACCTTGAAGGTTTTAGGAACAAATATATTTTCGATGTCTAAGTGGGTTACCCTTCTATTTTAATAACGAATTCAAGAAATCTGCATCTCGTTTAAAAAGAGCAATACGTTGAAATCTTCCTTCCAAAGCAGTTTGTGCAAGAATGGCAATTCCTCCATCTGATGTCGCCACA
>CAZDRA010000086.1:0-18505 GCA_964507705.1 uncultured Roseivirgaceae bacterium
TTACTTGTACTCCACCCTGTTTGATAATCTCAACTATTGATCTCATCAAATGTTGGTTGGTGCCCATTCTTCCAGTCACACCGTTCATTATAATTCCTACTTTGTGCTCTTTCATATTTATTTATATTTTTATTTATTCTAAAATCTGCAAACCCTTAAAGCTATAATTGACTCATTCTATCATTTACTCATTAACTCACTCACTGTAAAATTTGCATATTTACTGCATCTGATCCACATATGCCTCAAGCCGATTCGTCCTTCGGTAATTTTTGGATGGTTGGCAAAATCCCATTGAAAATATTTTGATTTTTCGTTACCTTGCACATTCATGTACACCATGTCATTTTTCTTTATAATGGTAATATGATATTTCACTCCAGGAAGGAACATTCCGGTATTTTCAAAAGATTCACCCACTCGTATTTCTTCAAATTTTTTCTCCGGCATTACCGGATACCGTCTGGCTCGCATATAATCCTTTTTATCTCTTTCTCCTCCTTTGTTAAAAGCGGCATAGCTTATATGGATTAAGTTCATATTGTTAAAATATGTTTTCATAAATGGAATAGCTCTCAAGTGATTCCATGCTGAAATATCTTTAGCATATGGGCCTTCACCTTTACCTGTTGCCTGGATATAAATGATGTTTACCCATTTTTTTATATCATCCATTTTGGTGAAGTCATATTCAATTTTCAAATCACCATTAAATGACTGTTTCGTCCAAAGCACGGCATGGCAAGCATTATCTCTTTCTATCGGTCCGGCAGCAAATAACATCCCATCTTCCATATTTTTTACCGAAGCTCGCTGTCCATCAAGAAACCAGCTATTTTGCCAATCATCTTTTCCTGAATCTGAAAAAACTACCTCCCAGTCCAAGGAAGATAATTTATTAAATTCAACTTCCTGTGCTGTAGCAGCAACAAAGAAACTATTGAATATTATAGAAATAATAATTTTACACCGCATTAGTCCATGTCATTTTAACTATGATTCAAATACGCAAATTTAATTTTATCTAAAAACTCATGCTGGTCTTCAGCCCAGTGCTTATTGGAAAATATTTCAACTTCATTGAATCCATCAAAACCTGCTTTTTCTGCCCAGCCTCTGATCTGCTTTATATCAATGCAGCCATCACCCATCAAGCCACGATCATTGAGCATATCCATGGTCGGACTAATCCAATCACAAATATGAAAGGCAAATAAATTGTCAAGTTGACCGCAACGATATATTTCCTTTTCCAAATGTGGGTCCCACCAAAGATGATATACATCAACAGCTATACCTACATAATCTGAATTGAAATATTCTGCCATATCATTGGCTTGTTCAAGGGTATTTACCGCCGAGCGCGTATCTGCGTACATGGGGTGCAATGGTTCAATAGCCAATTTTACATTTGCACTTTCGGCATATGGTAAAATCGCCTCTATTCCTGATTTGATCTGATCTCTTGATTTTTCCAGAGATATCTTCGGTTCTGCTCCACACACCAAAACAACCATCGGACATCCCAATGCTTCGGCCTCATCAATCGCAAGCCTGTTATCTTCAAATGATGCTTTTTTCTTTTTGGAATCTATGGATGGGAAAAAACCTCCGCGCACAAGACTAATTATTTCCAATCCATTAGATCTCAACATTTCTCCTGTCTTGGTGATATCTCTCCCGATGAGGGTGTCTCTCCAAACAGAAATACCACCAACACCTGCTTTTGCAAATTCTTCAGCAGATTGCTCGATTTCCCAGGGTTTTGTTGTGATGGTATGAATGCAAAGTTTCGAAAAATCTTTTATCTGGCTTGCCATTATTTTACACAGTTATAAAATGTATAATAATTTTCGTTTTCTATTATTTTATGCAAATACAAAGCGGCCTCTCGTGCATGATAATCTCCCCACATGCTCGATTCTCCATTGGCTACTTTTGCACCTTTAGGGATATAATCCCAACCGTTTGGCTGATGATAGATAGAATGCAGCAACAAGCCCTGGTGATTTGGATCTGCACTGATATATGGCTCGCCCAGCATCGTATTCAATACCGTAAGCCCTGCTTGAAAATATTTTACAGATGCATCTTTGTCTGTAGATGACAAATATTTTCCAAGCCTCAAAAGTCCCTGAGCGCCAATAGCGGCAGCAGTACTGTCAACAGGTTCAAAATCATTGTATGGGTCTGCTGGTCTTTCGAGATAGTTGCCCATTTTGTGCAATAGTGGTGCTCCCGTATCCCAGTAAGGTATGCCGTCTTTTGGTGTGTGTTCGATATAAAAATCACATACAGCTTTAGCAGCTTTTAGCATAAATCCCTCTATCGATGCCCTGCCTCCAAAAGCTTCCAACTCATTATTATCAATAGTTTTAAGAAACTCCAGCTCTTCGGCAAACCCAGACATTGCCCAAGACAATCCCCTTGTCCAGGTCGATCGACCTGTGTATCCCTGCTGTGCATTAGGGCAACGATAATTGCCATCATTGGTATTGAATATCGCTTCGTGAGCTGTTCTTCCCCAGATATCATAATAATCTCTTCCATCACCATAGTACACACAATGGTCGGCAGTCGATTTCATATGCTGAATAGCCCTGGATAAAAGATTGATTTTTACATCATTGTCGGTTTGAAGCACATGGCCCAATTTATGGCTTACCATCAGAATCCGACACGTACGAATGGTATCAACGAACAATGAATGTGGGCCGTTGAAAGAATAAATAAAACCTCCATTATTGGTATTTGTCCATCTGCTTGCCTGCACTGCTCCAGAAACTTTCAGGGCAACTTCATAAAAATTCTTCTCCCATTCATTGAAAGGAATTTTACCTTCCTTCATCAAACGAAGAAGATTTCCATAGGTAGAAATATTATTGAATCCATGATCATGGACGCCAATATGGCTGATATGTGTAGCCATTTCCTGAACAGTCTGTTGTCTGCCGTAATTTAGAAAATCTTGATCTCCGACAGCATCGAACTGAAGGGTGGCTGATCCGAACTCAAACCCCTGTGTCCATTCTGTCCAGCCTTTTGTTGAGTATTTCCCATTGACGGTAAAAACCGGAGAACCTTTAGAATGATCATATTCTTTTTTTATCAGGTCAATTTTTTCTCCTGAAAGCTCCCAAAACCTAGTGAGTTTTCCTTTCAAATCCTGTTCGCGTAGCTTATAATCTATCTTAATCATAATTTGATTTTATTTTGAATAATCAAAGATAAATTAAAAAGAAGTGATTGAAAATGGATATTTCTTGCTATTGCTGGTACTTTTCTTTCGCCTTGATTCTAAACTCAGAAGGGCTCATTCCTGTTTTTTTTCTGAACAGACGGGAAAAGTATGAAGGATCATCATAATTCATTTTGTAGGATATTTCTTTGTTAGAAAGGTCTGTATAAATCAACAACCTTTTGGCTTCTAACATTATCCTCTTGATGATGAATTCACTGGCATTTTCACCAGAAATTGATTTCACTACTTTATTGAGATATGCAGGACTTTCATTCAACAAGTCGGCATAATCCATAACCATGTGAATTTTCTTAAAGTTCTTTTCGACCAGGGTTCTGAATTTATTTACCAACAGAAATCCCGGGTCTTTGATGATATCTTTATCGAAATAGTTTCTATTAAAAAAGTATCTGCATTTTAATAAAAATATGTGAAGATAGCTCCTCAGCACATCCTCTCTGATTTCAGAATCTCTTTTGTAATCATTGCGCAGATGTTCTATAATATCCAATAATTCTTCCAGTTCACTATTACTGAGATTGAGAATCGGCTCAGATGTGTTATTGTTAAAAAAAGGAAGTGTCATCAGCAGATCTTTATCCTGAAGGCCCAATGAATAAAATTCTCTTGAAAAGACCAGTAAAAACCCATGGTAATTTTTTTCTCTGGATATGAGATGAACTTGTCCGGGAGTGAGAAAATGTATGCTACTTGGCTTTATGGGAAAGGCCTGAAAATCAATCATATGGCTTCCTGAGCCATTGACAAAAATACATATCTCGTAGTAGGTGTGCCGATGGGCCTGCTCTGTTTTATGGGGATACAGTTTATTTTTAATCGTTTCCCCCTGAACCTCGTACACATGAAAATCGATTTTCTTATCACCTTCGGGCAGCTCGTATATGTGGATATTTTTTAGCATTTAGATAGGCAACTTAAGACTAGAAATACAAGAATACAAATACGATTATTTTCTTGCTTAAAGAAAATCCCTAATTATCTCATTTGAAATGAGGATGATTAGGAAAATACTATTTTAATTCTCTAACCTAATATCTTTTGTTTTAGTATCTCCCGTATTTCATCCCATACCTCACCACTAATCCCTCTTGCACCAGTAGGATGGGGAATGCCGAGAATGGGAATGTTATGGAGTTTTGCTTCAAGTAAAATGCGCTTTTCTTTTGAATAACGGTTAGCTATGACAAAATCTTTCTGATCTTGATTAAAAATTAATCTATTGAATGTTTCAAAACCTTCTGTCAAAATGAATTTTGGTTTTAATTTTCGAATTATTTCAAACGTGGTATTTAAACAATATTGCTCTATTTTATTCCTTAATTCAACTGGTACTACTTCTTGATTCCATTGGTAAACATTTTGACTATTGAAAAATAGCTGATTAAACTTTACACTATTCCGCAAGACAATTTCTAATTCCTCTGAAAAAATACTTCTCATTTTATTTGCCATTTTATACGTGCCATATTCAGAAAAATATTCATGCTCAGTAAATCCATTAATCTTTTTTGGTTCGCTTAATGCAACGAAATCTTTATTCCAACCAGGATTAAATCCAATTACCATCAAATCAGGATTCATTTTTATTTCGGAATAAAAAAGAGCGTAGCCCTTTTCTTTGATAAGGTCACATTCATTGCTCCATTCTTCCCAGTTAAAATGCAATTCCTCATAAAGTTTATTGCCCCATTGTGTTAGTTCGATAGAAGTCATAGATGAAAAATTTATTATTACTGTTTGAAATATAATTTATCAAACTTTGTTCAATTAAAAAAATTAATTTTTCCCGCGACACATATTGTCGCTATCACCATTATCTTTACCCAATAAATAAAAAATCAACATATGAATAGCTCTGTATTATCAACTGATACACACAAGAAGGCAAAGAAGAAACTGGAGTTAAAAGAAAAAAAGCTAAAATTAAAAAATTATTTATAGAGATAAAAAAAGAAAAACTACTGATAGAGGCTTCTATTTATTATCGGAAAATTGGCTTTGATCTTCAAAAATCAACCCTTGATAAAATTAATATGTTGAGCACTTTACTTGGTGAAATTACAATAGATTCGGAGCTTACGATTTTAGGAAGTGAACCATTTTTTGTCCCTACAATTGAAGGTAAAAGAAGAGAAGTTTTATTGGACAAAATAATGGAACTTGCAAATAAACTCTAATTTAAAAGTTATGGCCAAAAGAGAATACCTATCAAGATATTTGCTAATTATCTCACGGATAAAGGCTTCTCCATTCATCACTTATCAAGAATTACAAAAATACATCTTCAATCAATTTTTATTTAAATATAAAGACTACTCCATTAATAGTTTTTCCAAGCGTACACTTCAAAGAGATATTCATGAAATCAGAGAAATTTTTGGTGTAAACATTGAATATTCCAGGCAGAACAAAGGATATTTTATCAGCCAGTTTCAAACAGACAATATGAATTTTCAACGTATGATGGAGTCTTTTGAAATATTCAATTCACTGAATTTGGCAAGTGATTTAGTGGCCTTTATTCATGTAGAAAAACAAAAGCCGCTAGGAACCACACATTTATCTGATTTACTTCATGCCATTAAAAATAATCTACAAATCACTTTTACTTATGAAAAATATTGGGAAAACAAATCTCAATTCAGAACGGTAGATCCATACGCATTAAAAGAATTTAAAAATCGTTGGTATCTCTTGGCAGTGGAAACTGGTAACAAACAAAAGAAATGTTTTGGTTTAGATCGTATTACAAAACTTGAAATAACTAGTAATAAAATTATTCAGTTTATTAATTTTGATGTCCCCGATTTTTATAAACATGCTTTTGGAATTATTACCCCAACTATAAATAATCCAATGGAGATTGTACTTTCCTTTATTCCGCAACAAGGAAAATACATCAAATCCTTACCATTGCATGAATCACAAGAGATATTGGTCGACAATAAAATTGAACTTCAGGTTAAGCTATTTATGTGCATCACTTTTGACTTTGTAATGGAATTAACTTCATATGGAGAAACCCTAAAAGTTCTTTCTCCAAAATCTCTTGTTAATGAATTAAAAGAAGCTCATAAGAGGGCATACAAAAGATACACTTAAGTATAGTTTTCTTTAAGGGCAGTTGTGGAGACTTTTTTAGTCCATTATCTTTGCGCCATGAATAATTCTTTTTGTTGGTCCGTAAATTCGATATACGACCCTATATTTTCCAAATATCAATTCTCTAATGAGTTCATTGCTGAATTCAGGAACTATTCTTCCTGATTCCGGAAATGTTCCCAGTTGTTCAATTCGTCCAAATAATCTGACAGAAAATTCTTTTGCGTATCTTGGTGAATCCAATGCAATATAATCTGTAATAGAATCAAGATCATTCCATGCAGATTCAGATAGAATTATTTTGACCATTTCTTGGCAATTCGGCTTTTGGCTGCATCAAGTGATATGACCCTACCTTCTTCTGCGTCCTTCATTCCAAATTCCACCTTGTCAATAAACAGCAATTTGTCCATAAGTTCCTCGATTGAAAATTCAGGGGGAAGATTGTCCAATGTTTCTAAGACTTTTGTTCTGTTCATATAACAAATTTAAGAAATACTGTGATCAGGTAAGAATACAAACTATTGCACCACATTATAAATGCTATGCCCAACCGTCCTCGTTTTAAAACGAGGACGGTTGGGCCTTCTCCCTAAAATTCCCTGATCTTTATATTTCTGAAATACACTGTATTTCCATGGTCCTGAAGCAGGATGTGGCCCGCAGGAGACTGACCAAAATTATCCCATTTCTTATATTTTGAATAATTGACTAAAGCCCTAAATATCTGACTTCCTCTTTCGTACTCCACAACTTTGCTTTCATTAAGCCAATGCTCTACGTGATTGCCCTTCACAACAATTCGTGCACGATTCCAACGGTCTACACCACGAAAACTTTTTTTCTTTCCTGGTAGGGACAGGTTTTCTGCCATAATCATATCATATAGTGAGCCAACTGTACGGTTTCCACTTATGCCTTCCTTTGCATCCGGATGGTCTTTGTCATCCAACACCTGATACTCCAATCCGATAGCTGATCCGGTTCCTTTGTTCAATTCTGGATCAACAAAATACTTGATGCCACTATTTGCTCCTTCGGTGATTTTAAAATCTACTATCAACTCAAATTGGCTAAATGTCTCCCTGGTAATAATGTCACCACCATGTTCCGACTCTCCTCCGCCAGATTCCAAAACTGTCAATACTCCACCTTCCATTTTCCAACCTGTCTTTGGGAAATCGTCCGACTTGGCACTTCTCCAGCCTTGTGAAGTTTTTCCATCCCAAAGCAGCCTCCAGCCTTTTCTCTCTTCATTTTTTGATATTGTATTGGCGATATAGTTGACCTCCCTCACACTTGGATCCACTGGCCATCTTTCATTTTCAAGGTCAGCAGTTTTAATTCTGATGTTTCTCCAGCGCACTTCCGATCCTTCTTTATCTTTGTTGCTGCCAATGCCATGCACTTGTAATCCGATAAATCCCTCAGCAGTAAAGTCGTCCAACAGGTTTGAACACATCACACCATTAATCCAGACTCTCAAAGAGTTTTCAATAGCTTCGATTCTATATTTATTCCATTGGCCATTGACAAATGCGGCTCTACCAGCAGGATTTTCAGCCAAGGCATACAACCATCCTCTTCTCCCTTCATCATAGATGCCACCACTATATGCCCTTTGACTTGGATCGATTTCTGCCTGATAGCCATGCACCCGTCCATTGTTATAATCTTTGTTGCTTAAGCTCCTGAATTGAATTCCTGAATTTAGCCTTGGATCAACTTTTACGTCAACCTCAAAAATAAAATCTCCAAAATCCTCTTCGGTACACATAAAACTATTAGGCGTATTCATAATTGATTTACCGACAATCTCATCTCCTTCAACACGGTATTTTGCTTCACCGTTTAATTGCTTCCAACCACTGAAGTCTTTGCCGTTAAATAGTGATTTCCAACCGTCCTGGGCATGAGATGAATACGAAATTGTTGCTAATGCAAACAAGATAAAAATGACTTTCTTCATGGTTTATTGAATTTATTATTTTGATAAAAATTTTAATTTGATAAAAATGGTAGAATATTTTATGAGTACCAAAAACATGGCTGTGATTGTATTAAATTTCCAAATTAAAAACAGATGGCTTTTTTCTTTTCAGCAGCAAAACAAAATATAATCTGTAGACAATGAATATTTGGCCTCCCCATTTCGCTTTATTGCAGGGTTATTTTTAATTTCGACTTTATATTGTAATTACAAGAAAGACTTTGACTTAATGAGCTAATTATTGAAGTGTTTATGTTTTATTATAATTATGAAATTAACTCCAGTTTTATAGTGCCCTATGTCCATCGAGGTAAAAAATTTAACTAAAGTATTCGATCCGCAAATCGCTGTGAATGACCTTTCATTCTCTGCAAAAAAAGGAGAGATTTTAGGATTTCTTGGGCCAAACGGTGCTGGGAAGTCTACAACAATGAAAATTATTGCAGGGTATATCCCTCCTTCTGAGGGTGTGGTGAAAGTTTGTGGGTATGATGTGGTATTGAATGCAATTCAATCTCGTGAGAACATTGGTTATCTGCCAGAACACAATCCGCTTTATCTCGATATGTACGTGCACGAATACTTGCATTTTATTGGATCGCTTTATACTAGAAATAGCAAAGCTATCAAAAAACGTGTACCAGAAATGATCGCACTTTGCGGGCTGACAAAAGAACAGAATAAGCTCATCAGGTCACTATCGAAAGGCTATCGACAGCGGGTGGGTCTGGCACAGGCATTGCTTCACGATCCGGAAGTGCTGATACTGGACGAACCCACTACAGGCCTGGATCCAAACCAGATTATTGAAATCAGAGAATTAATCAGAGGCATCAGCAAGGATAAAACAGTAATATTTTCTACGCACATCATGCAAGAAGTACAGGCATTATGCAGCAGGGTGTTGATTATAAATAATGGAAAATTGGTTGCCAATGATGTTCCTGAAAATTTAAAATCTATTCAAAAAGAAACAATAATTGTCTCCATAGAATTCAAAGAAAAAATTGATGCTTCTTTGATCGAAAATATAGATGGCATATTGTCAGTAAAACAAAAAGATCAAATTATTTTGGTAGAATCAGCGAAGAACATTGATGTTCGTCCTGCTATTTTTAAATTTGCCACAGAAAACAACCTCACTTTGTTGGGGATGAATCGGGAGACCAATTCTATGGAAGATGTTTTCAGGAAATTCACAAAGAACAAGTGATCAAATGATCCAAATCCTGCTAAAAGAAATCAATGTATTTCTTGACTCTCTTATCGCATATATCATCATATCTGTATTTTTGACAGGTATTGGATTGCTGATGTGGGTCTTCCCTGAGACGAGCGTCCTCAATTATGGATATGCCGACATGAGTTCGTTTTTTTTGCTAAGTCCATATATTTTCATGTTTCTGATTCCTGCTATCACTATGCGGATGTTTAGCGAAGAGAAGCGTGCTGGAACCATGGAGCTTTTGCTCACCAGGCCCATCAGAGATATTGACATTATTCTTGGCAAATATTTGGCCGGCGTGTTCCTTGTTACTTTTTCTATTCTCCCTACCCTATTATATTATTTCACCATAAAATACCTTGGAAATCCAGTAGGCAATATCGATACTGCCGGCGTTGTGGGATCTTATTTTGGACTATTTTTGCTCGGCGCAGTTTTCACTTCTATTGGCATATTTTCATCATCATTTACAGAAAATCAGGTAACTGCTTTTATAATTGCTGTGTTCCTGTGCTTCTTCCTCTATTTTGGATTTAATGCCATTTCATCCATCAACCTGTTTATCGGTGCTTCTGATTTTATAGATCAATTTGGTATTCTATACCATTACAATTCGATGAGCAAAGGGTTAATTGACACAAGGGATTTGGTATATTTTATTAGTGTAATTAGCGGAACACTATTATTAACTAATCTGATTTTACGAAGTAGAAAATGGTAAAATTGGAAAGTAAAAAATTAGAATCTATACTTTATTTCCTTATTGGAATATTTGCCATAATCTTGGTTAATCAAATCTCAGGCAAGACATTTTATCGATTTGACCTTACGGAAGAAAAGAGATATACCATCTCCGATGCTTCGATTAATATTTTAGAAAATCTCAATGATGTCATTTATGTTGATGTATATCTCGAAGGAGAATTACCCGCCGGTGTAAAGAGACTCCAAAAAAGCATCAAGGAAACGCTGGACGAATTTAAAGTTTATGCCGGCAGCAACCTGCAATATAGATTTATCAATCCTTCAAAAGCAAAAAGCAAAAAATCTCAGCAAGAATTTTACGGAAGTCTAATAAAAAAAGGCATTCAGGCCACCAACCTGTTTGACAATATCGATGGCAAACGAACCCAAACGTTGGTTTTCCCTGGGGCGATAATAACCTATGGCGCAAAAGAAATAGGAGTGACTTTTTTGAAAGGCAATAAAGCGTCCTCTCCGCAGGAACAATTGAATCAATCTATCGAAGGCGTGGAGTATGAATTGTCAAGCACCATAAAATCTCTCACAGAAAAAAAGACAAAAAGAATTGCATTATTATCTGGTCATGGCGAATTGGATTCTTTGGAACTCGCAGGACTTACGGCTGAGTTAATGGCCAAATACAAGGTCTATCACATAGACTTAACGAAAAGACCCAATTTGCTCAGCTTCGATGCTATTGTCATAGCCAAACCAACTTTGCCATTTAACGAAACAGATAAATATAAAATTGACCAGTTTATCATGAGAGGTGGTAAAGCCATGTTTTTGATTGATGCATTGAGTGTAAACATGGATAGCGCTGGAAATGAAACAAATTTGGCATTGGCCTTTGAGACAAACCTCGAAGACATGTTTTTCAAATATGGATTTAGAATAAATAAAGACCTCATTTTAGATTTGAATGCCGCATCATTTCCCATTGTTGTTGGGAATATGGGTGACAAGCCCGAGGTAAGGCTATTGCCATGGCCGTTTTATCCCAAAGTCAATGAATTCTCCAATCACCCAACGGTTAGGAATATCGATGCAGTAGTCACCAAATTTGTCAGTACAATAGATACCTTGAAAGCTCCAGGGATAAATAAAATTTCATTGATGAATACTTCAAAATATTCCAAGGTGGTCAGCTCGCCGGTGAGCGTGAGCGTCAATGAATTAAAAAAAGAAATGAAACCTGAATTTTTTAATTCTGGGCCTCAAACCACGGCCTGGATTTATGAAGGGGAATTTACTTCTCTGTATAAAAACAGGTATCTACCTGCTGGGGCTGACAAGGCTTCTTTCATGGATAGCGGAAGCCCAAGTAAAATATTGATTGTTTCGGATGGTGATATTGCCAGAAATGAAATCAACCCAAAGACAGGGCAACCACTGGAGCTGGGGTTTGACCCATTTACGGAAACGAGATTTGCCAATGCAGATTTTCTTGTAAACACAATGACATACCTCATTGAGGAAGATGGCGTAATCAACACCCGATCAAAGGTTATAAAAATCAGGCCGCTGGATAGTGTAAAATTGAATAGCCAAAAAACCACTATACAATTGATCAATTTGATTTTACCGATACTGATCATCATATTGTTTGGCATCGCAAAATATTTTATCAGAAAACGCAAATATGCCAATTTCAACCTGAAAAATTCAGGAATTAATTATTGAAACTTGTAAGGAGTTAGAAATCAAGTCATTGACTTTAGCGAAATTAATTGCATCTGAAAATTTTATATTTTTTTTCATTTTAACTGGTTTATCTGATTGTCAATGACTTATCGCCATATGGAAAATATTAATGAATTATTAAGGCTAAATAATGAGTCAGAAAAATAAAAATATTACTCTACTGGGTATTTTAGGACTATTGGTGGTCGGCGTGATTTCCCTTGGTTTACAGGACAATACGAATTACAATACCTTGAAAGACAAGGATATTTTCTCTGTGCAGGATACTTCCACGGTTGACCTCGTCTCTATCAAGGCCAAAGAAAAGGACATTCAATTGAAGAGAATAAATAACAACTGGGTCATTAATGATAAATATGCCGCAGATAAAAATATGATGAGAGTATTGCTGTCAATACTTAAGGATGTAGAAGTTTTGAGAATTGTCCCCAAAACCCAGCAAAAAGAAGTAGAACAAAATATACTCGACAATGGATTTTTAGTGAATATTTATAATGGTGATAACATCATCAATTCTTTCTATGCTTCTGGAAATTCCAACAAGACTATTTCCTATATGATGTCTTCCGATGATCATGAGCCGATGATCATGAGCCTTCCCGGATATGAAAATTATGTAGCAGGGATTTTTGAAATACCAGAAAATGACTGGCGAAACCGCACCATTTTGAATACCAATTGGCGGACCCTACAAAAATTAAAGGTCAAGTACACGGAATATCCTGAGTACAATCTAAATATTAAATTTGATTTTAATTTTCTTACAATTGAAGACATTTCGTTGCTCGATACGGCGAGAATGATGGCTTATATCGCGGAATTTAATTTACTACAGGCCGACCGCTTGATCGACAAAGGACAAATTGCTCAATATGATAGTTTACTCCAGACGCCCCCAACTGTGACCATGACCATCGAAGACATTAATTCGAAGAATTCAAAATCTATTCAATTCTTCCCAATGATCAAAAATGATCCGATGATGCTGGCACATATAAAAGAAGATGACCAAATGGCACTTTTTGAAGCCGCTCGAATTCAGAATCTATTTGCGGTAAAGTCTGATTTTGAAGTGGAAAGTAAGATAAAAACTACTGCTAAATAGAAATTAAATTAAGCTTTTATCATGTTCCAATTTCCGTCAATTACCGCTTGAATAATCTCTTTATCCAGTTCTATTTTTTCTGACAAATGTAGTCGAACTGTGGTAGAAATGCTGTTGAATACCAAATTGGAAATTAAACTTAATGGCAGCGGTTTTAATAAATTATTCTCCTTTCCTAATTGGAAAAAATCTACCGGTATCGGAAATTCTGTATTTCTATTCAGCTCATCTTTACTAAACCCAACTGGCGAATTTTCATATTGCTGAAGGAAGTGAAAATTTATTGGATTTTGAATGAGATACTTTAAAATCCTAAGGCACAGGGCATCAAATTCCGCTTCGTAATTATCCATATCAATGTCATTCAAATCCATTACTTCTTTAAGCTCTTCATGGATATTTACATATAATTCATGAATCATTTCTTCCTTGCTCTTGAAGTAATGGTAGATAGTCCCTGCGGCTACATTAGCCTCTTTCGCAATTTGAGCCATGGGCGTAGCATGTAATCCCTGTGCAACTATCAGTGATAATGCTGTATCAAATATATCTTGCTTTTTCATAATGATCGAATGTTCATTCGAATATATGGGAATTATTTAATAATAGCAAAGATTAGGTATTTGAAGGGGGAAATACAATAAATAACATGACTCACTAAAATACGCCAGGATTCAAGCCCTTGACAATAAATGAATAAAGCCTTCTCAACTTTACTTTTTTTTAGGATAGAAGCGGTTTCCCAATAGCAGAGTAAGCAGTAGCAATAAATCCCAACTTACCGGTAGCTAACAAGAAAAATACGCCTAACATAAGCAACTTTACCTTAAATGATTTAGTGTTATTATGTAATTTTGAATATCAATATTTTGTATGAAATTTATAGGTAATAATCGGGAGTATTTTGAAGTAGTTGATATAACTAATGACAACTGTGATATTCTAAAAACATCAAAAGAAAACGAACTTTCTTTGTTGTGGTTTAATTCTAATAATAATAGACTGAATATTGATGCCAAAGAGTATTTTTTTAATACGAATGACATTGTTTGTCTTACAGAATTTCATAAAATTAAAATTGAAAAATTTTCATCTCTTAAGCTTTTAAGGTTTAATAAACCATTTTACTGCATTTTAGATCATGATAGCGAAGTCGGTTGTAAAGGGATTTTATATTATGGGGCTTTTAATTTGCCAATAATTCAAATCCCAAAAGATGACATTGAAATTTTAGAAACTGTATGGAAAGTGCTTTATATGGAATTGGAATCAAGCGACAGTTTGCAATTCGAAATGTTGCAAATGATGCTCAAAAGGATCCTCATTCTTTGCACCAGAATCTATAAAAATCAGATCAATTATCAATCTTTAGACAAAGCCAACATCGATATAGTGCGATCGTTCAACTTTTTGGTAGAGAAACATTTTAAAGAAATGCATAGTGTTGTAGACTATGCTGGCTTGCTCAATAAAGCCCCCAAAACCCTTTCTAACCTATTTAGAAAATTGGGAAACAAATCCCCTCTTCAGTTTATCCAGAGCAGATTGTTATTGGAGGCGCATCGCTCGTTAAGATATTCGGATAAAACAATCTCTGAAATTGGCTACGAACTTGGGTTTAACGATATCCAATCTTTTAGTCGTTTTTTCAAGAATCAAGGAGGTGTTTCGCCTAACGACTATCGACTTTCTAAATAGAGCCTGTCCATAAAGTCATCAAATTGAAATATTTATCTTTTGGCACCTTTTCACTTATCTCAACTTGCCTAATACCCAAGCATTTGCTGCATTAAAATAAGCAAAAAAGGCATCAAAAATCTAAACTTTTCAAAAATCAAGCACTTTATAGACAGACTCAAAATAAAAGGAAGTATTGCCAATACATCGGGAAAAAGAGTCTAACAATCATCTCTGATTCAGACACACCTTTGCCTTGAAATTAATTTAATAACCAAAAATTAATGCAATGAAAGAAATACAAAATGTGCATGATTATCAAGAAATCATCGAAGGCGACAAGCCCGTTTTATTAGATTTTTATGCAGATTGGTGCGGGCCTTGTCAGGCATTGTTGCCGATTGTAGAAAGCTTAGCGGTAAAGCACGCATCAGATTTTGTTATCGCAAAAGTTAACGTAGATAAGCACCCTGAATTGGCTCAAAAATTTTCAGTCCGAAGCATTCCTGCATTATTTTTCATTAAAGATGGGGCAGTGAAAGAAAACCTTAATGGCTTAAGAACAACAAAAGAGTTGGAGGAAAAAATCCAACAATACGCAACAATAGCAACACACTAATTATAAAATAATGAACGAAATTACATTATACGGAGCAGATTGGTGTCCAGATTGTAGAAGAGCGAAAGCTTTTATAAAAGTTAACCATATCAAATATACATTGATTGATGTTGATATAGATAAAGAAGCAACTTCTAAAGTCGAAAAAATTAACAATGGGAAAAGAATTATTCCAACAGTAATTATTAATGGAAAATCATACACCAATCCAGATAATATTGTTTTATCATCTGTTTTGGGTATTAATGAAGCAGGAAGGGTACAACTTTTCGGAGCCGATTGGTGCCCGGATTGCAGAAGAGCAAAAAGCTTTTTGCGTGATAACTCTATAAACTTTGAGTTTATTGATGTAGATGTTCACGATTGGGCAACAGCCAAAGTTGAAAAACTTAACAAGGGGAAACGAATTATCCCAACGATTTTAATTGATGGGACGCCGCATACAAATCCCGACAATGTTAAATTAACAGCGCTACTATCCATCAATGTAGAAAAAGAGCATGAAATTTACGATACCATTATAATTGGCGGTGGAGCAGCCGGATTAACCACCTCCATTTACGCTCAGCGAGATCGTTTTGATACGCTTATCTTAGAAAAAAAGAATATTGGAGGGAATGCTTTTTTAACTGAGAAGATTGAAAACTACCCAGGCTTCACTTCTATTTCTGGCCCTGAACTGATGGATAAGATGGAGGAACAAGCTAAAACTTATGGTGCGGTAATTAAAACCGGAGAAGAAGTGCTGAGCATTAGAAAACACGGGGATCTTTTTAATGTAGAAACGAATAGCACCTTTTTTATTGGAAAAACTATTGTCTTGTCAACTGGTTCTACATATAGGCAACTGGGTATTCCGAATGAAACGGAATTGATTGGTTCTGGAATTCATTTTTGTGCCACCTGTGATGGAGCTTTTTATAGAGATAAGGATATTATTGTTGTAGGAGGAGGGAATTCGGCATTGGAAGAAGGTATATTTTTAGCAGGATTTTGCAAAAGTGTTAAAATAGTTAACCGATCAAATAAATTTACAGCACTGGAAACTTACATAGAGAAATTATCAACCATTGATAATATAACTACTTATATGAACAAAACACCTGTAGAGTTTATTGCTGGTGAAAACGAACTATTTAAAGCCCTCAAAGTTAAGGACAATGAAACCAATGAAGAATCAATAATAGTAGCAGATGGCGTATTTATTTTTATTGGATTAATACCAAATACTACCCCTTTTGAAGATATTGTAGATTTAGATGAAAGAGGTTTTATACAAACTACTGCCTTGGCAGAAACATCGGTAAAAGGAATTTTTGCAGCAGGTGATTGTAGAGAAGGAGCCATTGCACAAGTAGCAGCAGCAACCGGAGAAGGTGTGTTAGCAAGTTACGGAATTAGAAATTATTTAAAGTGAAATTATGAATTGGAATGGTGTTATAAAATATGCCAACAACGGCAGTCCTACTCCTATAAAAAGGGTAGAGAAAACGGAGGCTGAATGGAAAACGATCCTTAGCCCAGAGCAGTTTAGAATAACGAGATTGAAAGGGACAGAAAGCGCTGGCACAGGGGCATTGTGTAGCGCGCACGACGCAGGGAAATACAGCTGCATTTGTTGCGACACCCTTTTGTTTGATTCAAGTATAAAGTTTGAATCAGGAACTGGCTGGCCGAGTTTTACGCAGCCCATAAAAGAAAATGCCATAAAATACCACAAAGATGAATCTCTTGGAATGACACGAGTGGAAGTAATGTGTAATGCTTGCGATGGACATTTAGGACATGTATTTCCTGATGGACCAGAACCCAGCGGTTTAAGGTATTGTATTAATTCTGAATCTATTCAGCTTATTAAAGAAGGAGAGTAATTATGAAAACTGAAGTTGCAACATTTGGAGGGGGCTGTTTTTGGTGCATCGAAGCAGTCGTTCAACGTCTAAAAGGGGTTGAAAAAATAGAATCCGGTTATACTGGAGGCAAGGCACCTGGCGTCCCGACGTATAGAGAAGTATGCTCGGGATTAACAGGTCATGCAGAAGTTGTGCGGGTTACTTTTAACCCTGATGAGCTAAGTTATCATGAACTGATAACCATTTTTATGACAAGTCACGATCCCACCCAATTAAACAAACAGGGAGCTGATAAAGGCACGCAATATCGTTCAGTGATTTATTACCATTCGGATGTGCAAAAAGAAACTGCTGATAGCGTATTTTCTGAAGTTGAAAGTTCTTTTTCTGATCCCATCGTCACCGAATTGTCTAAAGCTGAAACGTTTCATGTTGCCGAAATTGGGCATCAAAATTATTACAACAACAATTCAGAAGCAGGATATTGCAGGGCAGTTATTAACCCTAAAATTGCTAAGCTAAGAGCAATGTATGCTGATAAGTTGAAATGATAAGGTGATTTCCGTACATTGGAAATTGTATGCTAACTCTCATTATTTAATAAGCAACATGCTATACAAAGAACAATTAATTGATTAAAAATAAATTTAAGCACTATGAAGCAAGCCATCAAAATTTTTAAAGTCAAAAATCTTCAAGACAAAACTCCTGCATACGCAAGTGTAAATTCTCTGGATTTGGTAGTAATATCTTTTGATGATAATATTTCTGTCTTATATGGTCGATGCTTGCATCGCGGAGCGCTCATGGCAGATGGTCATATCGACGGGCACAATTTGATATGTGGTGTACATGGTTGGGATTATAAATATGATACAGGAGTTAGCGAATACAACAATGATGAGGCCCTGCATAAATTTGAAAGTAAAATAGAAGATGACTGGATTTGGGTAGATGAAGCTGAGATTGACGCATTTTTAATTGACCATCCTCAACCATTCAACAACAATGATTACTTGGGCAAATATGCCGATACGCACCCCGAAAATACAGAGCCATTTACTGGACATATTAAGGAATTGGCTCAAAATGGTCTGAAAAACATAGGTCATCACGGCTTTACGGAGGCCATGGGGGTGGATAGAAATACTTTACCAAAATGGGAAGACATTCAATTTCTTCCGGCGCAACTATGGAAAAAACCATTATTGGATGGCCATGAAG
>CAZDRA010000087.1:0-18341 GCA_964507705.1 uncultured Roseivirgaceae bacterium
CTTGACGCGTTAGCTGAAAGATTCCATTTAAAGTCTCCATCAACAATATCACCTCCAATGGTTAATTCTATCCCTTTGTTATTGATTTCTCCAACGTTCGCCCGAATTTTAGTATATCCTGTTGAAGGTCTTGAAATGTTCTTGTCAAGGATAATATCCTCGGTGTTCGTATTATATACTTCAATACTACCGGTGAGCCTGCTGCCCCATAGGCCAAAGTCAAGACCAATATTCAACATAGTAGAGGTTTCCCATCTCAAATTAGGGTTAGGAGCAAAACTATCTGCCGCACCCAATCCTGTATTTACATTGGTCCCATCTAAAGTATAAGGACCGGTAGAGCCAACCCGGGCAAGGGCTGTATAGGCTCCAAAACTATTATTACCCGTTACACCATATCCAACCCTTAATTTAAGGTTATCAACTAAATTGGAATTATTCAGAAAACTTTCTTCGGAAATTCTCCAGCCGGCAGATGCGGAAGGGAAAACACCCCATTTATTGTTCTCGCCAAATTTGGAATCACCATCTGATCTTATCGTTGCTGTAAGCAAATATCTATCTTTAAAGCTATAGTTAGCTCTTGCAAAAGCTGAGATCAGCCGGGAATCGGACCGGGAACTTCTAATACTATTGCCTTTGGAGGCTGAACCCAAATCGTTGTATGAAGTTTTATCAGTCGGATACCCTATCCCTTTGGCAGAAAACATAAACGAATCGAAATACTGTGTAGAAAGGCCTCCTAGTACTGTTAATGAGTGCACATCTGAAAATGTAGTATTATATGTAAGCGTACCTTCAATCAAACTGTTCTTTGACTTAGATTCTATAATTTCTGCCTGCGGAGATTCGGGCACATACTCCCCTGTATATATACCGGGCACGTAACTGGCATTAGTTATTGCTGACTGATCGTATCCAACATTCAACTTAGCTACTAATCCTTCAACAATCTCATAATCGGCCCATAGATTCACATAAGTTCTGGCTCCGGATATATCTCTATCGGGTACAGTCATTTGACCTATCGGGTTAATCCATGGGTTATTCTCTCTGGAAAAAGTTAATTGGCTAAGAGAACCGTCAGGATTATAAGCAGGTTTTCCGGGGTTGGCTGTTAACAGCTTATACATTACAGAAGAGTTCCGCTGGCCAGGCCATAATTTTTGCGCATTTGACTTCGTTTGCTGCGTGTAAATATTCGCTCCTATATTCGCTTTTTTTCCGATTTTTGTATCAAAATTTAATCGGACAGAACCACGGGTATAATTGCTATTCTGTAATATCCCATCTTGATTGAAGTAATTACTTGATAATGAATATCTGGTTTTATCATTTCCTCCTGAAACTGATATCTGATGATTTTGAACAGGAGCGCTTTGGGTACCTTCTTCTAACCAATTTGTTCCCTCGCCAACGGCAGCAGTTCCTGCAGCTATATCTTCAGCAGTAAAAAAAGGTATGCCATCATATCCTGTACCTTCTTCCCATCTGATATTCGCAGCTTGGGAATAATCATTCCAATTTAAAAACCCAATGGTATTATTGATTTGCTGCACACCTGTGTAGCCATCATAAGAAACTTGTACTTTGCCTCTTTTTCCTTTTTTGGTCGTAATCATGATAACACCCGCAGAGCCTCTTGATCCATAAATAGCCGTTGCTGAGGCGTCTTTTAAAATATCTATGCTTTCAATATCTGAAGGGTTTAGAGAAACTCCGGCACTCATAGGGAATCCATCTACCACGTATAATGGTTGGTTCGTGTTACCAATAGATGTCATTCCTCTCACTACCACAGATAATTCTGCACCCGGCTCTGAACTTTCTGTAGATACCTCTACGCCGGCTGCCCGCCCTTGCAACATTTGTGCTGCTGAAGATACATTGCCTCCTGTAGTCATATCACTTTCTTCCAGTGCAACCACAGCGCCTGTCAAATCCTTTTTATTTACAGCACCATAGCCCACAACCACAATTTCTTCAAGAGCTGTTATGTCGGGAACCATAGAGAGATCAATTACAGTCTGGTTTCCTATTAATATTTCCTCTTGCAAATATCCCACAGAACTAAATACCAATATCGAATTTTCATCCGGTGCTTCCAGCTTATAGTAGCCTTCCACATCTGTTACTGATCCTTGCGTGGTACCTTTTACCACTACATTTACACCGGGCAAACCTTCTCCATCCTCTGAACCGGTAACTTTCCCGGTTAAGGTGATTCCCTGAATAACAATCTCAATGTAAGCAGATTCTTTTTTCTCTTTTTTATTTACATTGATATAATTATTTACCTGCCGAAATTTTAATTCAGTTTTTTCGGAAATAGTCATAAGCGCATCTGCCACAGAGATTTTCTTATTGGCTATGCTGATTTTTATTTTCTTCCCTAAATCCTGTTTGTCGAAAGCAAACTTAAATTCCGTTTGTGATTCTATCATTCGGAATGCTTCGAAAAGATTTGCATCATGCAAATCTAATTCTACAAATACATTTCTTACGCTTTCAATTTTCTGTGCATTTCCTGATGACGCCAATATAGTCGACATTAGAAAACACTGAACTGCAAAGCCGTATAATGTTAATTTTGAAACCATTACGATTAGCCTAAGTAATTTAATTTTCATAACTTTATAAAGTTTAATTTAATAGTAAGACAGATTGAAAGGGAGTTTTACAGAATGATCGCTAAATAATTCTGTTGATATACCTTTCAGTTGGCACAGCTTCTTTATCTGATAAGGAAGCTGTTTCTTTTAGGAGGAGTTATAATTCATAGTTAGTTAGTTAAATTTTAATGTTACTTTATTTTGATCTAATTCAAATTCAAATCCTTTAGTAAAGCTCATACTTTGGAGTATATTGCTGAGATTGTCATTCTTAAATTCTGCTGAATATTCCCATTTCCGACCATCATAGTTTTCAACATTAAATTCCACACCATACCATCGGCTCAGTTTATTGATAACCTCATCAAAGCCAGTATTGTGAAAATAAATCACCCCATCTTTCCATTGATATGCCGACCTGGGCTCAACTATATATTTGCCAATTTTTCCTGAATTCTTGCTTAACGAGAGGCCCTCTCCTGGCAACAACATGTGTTTCTCACTTTTTAAACCCGAGATTTCTACCATTACTTTTCCTGATTCCAACGCAACATCAGTTTTTCCTTCGTTATCGAAATTGCGCACATTAAATTTTGTGCCCAATACGACAACATCCATTTTTTGTGTCTTTACTACAAATGGCTTGGAGGGATTTCTTCTTATATCAAAAAAAGCTTCACCTTTTAGTGTCACAATCCGTCTTTCACCATCAAACCGTTTAGGATATGAAATTGAAGATTCGGCATTTAGCCATACTGCACTTCCATCAGGGAGAAATATTTTCATTTTTTGTCCTACCGGAAGCGATTTTTCAATCATTTGTATCGATTGGACCACCGGCAACTCTTCTTTGTTTGTCATGCCTTTATAAACAAAGACAGCCACAACCAACACAAGAAGTGTAGCAGCGATTCCTCTCCAGAGATATGAGAGTGAGCTGCTTTTCTCAGGAATGTGATATTCTTCTTGATTCCCAAGTTCTTCTTCCTGAATAGCAGCCGATATACCAACAAAGATATTATCAGCATTATTACTTATTCTTTTGATTTTCAAATCGGACCAAAAAGAGCTGTATATTTTATAATCCTCTTGGTTTTCAACCGATGACTGCAGCCAGTCATCCAGCATTTGCTCTTCAGCTTTGGTAATATCTTTTGAAAGCTTTTTAGCAATGAGTTCAGTGTATTTATTATTGAGCATAATTATTATTCCAGTTATAAGCTTGACACAGAATATTTAATACACCCTTACAAGGTCATTGATTTTTTTTTACTACTGCGAATGCAATGGGATAATGCTACAATGTTAGAATGGTGTAATGAGATAATAAGGGAAACAATATTGAAAATAGAGGTGTCACAGATAATGAATTGTTCAATAACAAATAATAATGCATCATCCGTTATTTATTCCAGTTTACTGACAGGTAGGATCACAGTAGAACTCTTTTATTTTTTTTTCTTCTTGTCGAAAAAATGGGATAAATCAGTTTCATGAAGGTATGGCTTTATGGAGCTCTTTATTTTGGACAATGCCCGGCCCATCTGAACTTCTACTGTTTTCACAGAAATTTCGAGCAATTCAGCTACTTCCCTATGTTTCATTCCATCTTCTCTTATCAGGGTAAATATCATCTTGCACTTTGGAGGCAGTTCTTCAATTATACCAATAATTTTATCTCTCAATTCCTTACCGATCAACTCGGTTTCAGGATTCTCAAACTGTGGCACTAAAAAATCACCTTCAGCATCAATGTCTTTAAATTGGATTAACCGCTTATTGTCCCTGAGGTAATTGTAAGACTTGTTTTTTGTTGATGAAAAAATGTAAGCTTCGATTCGTTTGATATCGGTAAGTTCTTTTCTCCTTTTCCACAAACTGATAAAAACTGTAGAAACAACTTCTTCTGCGGCAACTGAAGATTCCAGAAAGTAAAATGCGAAATTCAGCAGCCTGTGATAATATATATCAAAAAATTGACGAAAGGCAATCTGATCATCCTGATTAGCTATTTTATGGATGATGGTCTTGATTTCACTTTCGCTTTGGCTATGCATTATATTTTTAATGTTTCACTCAAAAATAAATCCCAAATATCACGGAATAATATCTAAAAATGCAAATATGAAATAGTAAATTATAAAATCTATCTTTTCTTCTGATTTCGAAGCGATATATACTCATCCGAAATCTAAACTATATTCCCATCTTTTTTAATTCCCCAATTATCATTTCTCAACTATCAATGTTTACCGTCAACTCCAAAAACTTCGTTTCGAACAATTGTGAAATTTATTCATTTTTATATTTCTAAATGTCTGACAATTGCGATTACTGTCTACGCATTCCTACCTCACCGGTAGGGCAGGTACCATGGTAAAACATTACTTTTCTGTTTGGACGATATTTATTGAGTCTTTAAATTGAACTTGAAGCTGGTTTAGCTGTATAGTCAAACTGTCAGTAATCTCCTTATATTGTGGATCGTCTATTAAATTATGCATCTCAATCGGGTCTTCCTGAAGATCGTATAATTCCCATTGATCTGAATCATTATAGAAATGGATAAGTTTATATCTATCTGTCCTGATACCATAATGGCTATCGACCCCCCACCCTTTTTCAAAAAAATGATAATATATGGCTGTGCGCCAATCCTCATTAATTGAGTTAGCAAAAATTGATTTCATGGATTTTCCCTGCATTTCTTTTGGGATAGCAACGCCAGCTACATCGAGTAAGGAGGGGGCAATATCCAGGTTCTGGACAAGGTGATTGGAGCTGATTCCGGGTTGAATTAAATTCGGGTATCGAACAATCAAAGGTGTGCGCAGAGATTCCTCGTACATATATCTTTTGTCAAATAACCCATGTTCGCCAAGAAAAAATCCTTGATCTGAAGTGTAAATAACAATCGTATTTTCCGAAAGCCCTGTTTTATCAAGATATTCTAATATTTGCCCAACACTTTCATCCACCGAAATTATGCATCTTAAATAATCTTCAAGGTAACGCTGCAATTTCCATTCATTAATATTTGATCCGGTTTTGTATGCGTTTTTAATTTTTTCAATTTCAGCTGTATAACCCTTTTCCCATGCCAACTTCTGTTCATCAGTCAAACGGTTCATCTTTCTATTAAAATTAATTTTTGCTCTATGATTTACTTCAGCAACGGGACAGGTGTCACACGGAATCTTGAGATCAAAGGTGTAATCCATGTGCTCTTTCACTGTTAATTTTTGCTTTTTCAAACTTTCACGACCATTGTAATCATCGTTATAGGTCGTTGGTACAGGGAAAATTGTGTCATCAAATTTGTCTAAATATTTAAGTGCCGGCATCCAGTTGCGATGTGGAGCTTTGTGCTGTACCATTAGACAAAAAGGTTTTTCCTTATTGCGATCATCCAACCAATTCATAGCCAGATCGGTAATTATATCGGTTACATATCCTTGATGGTTTGTTGTGTCGCCCATTTTGATGAAATTGGGATTATAATATTCTCCCTGGCCTGGCAATATATTCCAGTAATCAAATCCTGTTGGTTTGGTCTTTAAATGCCACTTTCCAACCAGAGCTGTTTGGTAACCATTCTTTTTAAGGAGCTTTGGAAATGTAACTTGCGACCCATCAAACCGATCATAGTTTGTCTTTATTCCATTAATGTGAGAATATTTGCCTGTAAGGATCACCGCTCTGCTTGGTGCACAAATTGAATTTGTAACAAAAGCATTTTGAAATATTATTCCCTCATCAGAAAGTCGATCAATATTTGGTGTCTCGATTAATCCTTTATGATATGCGCTGATTGCCTTATTTGCATGATCATCGGACATGATAAAAAGGATGTTTGGTCGTTGACTATTCCCTCCATCCTTATTTCCATGTTGTTTGCATCCAACAAAAAAGATTGAAAAAATAAAAATTATACCTATATGAAAAAAGTGTTTCAATACCGGGTCAGATTTGATCTTTTGAGTCATGAGTAAAGATTAATGTGAAATGAAGTTAATTCCCACAGGTTGTATATAAAAAACTTGAATTACAACTTCGCTGTAAGTTTAATAATTTACTTTTAAAATCAATTAGTTCCATTTAAAAAATCCAGGCATTTGTTGAATCATGATTCAAATCCTGAAACACCAAGTGGTGCACTTTTCCTGACCAGTACGCTTAATAAAGTTGCCATCTAAATTATTTATAATGTTGCTATTTTCATCTAAGATACTCCATAAAAATATCATGATATATCGAAAAATTTAAAGTAAAAAATCACACTTTTCACTCTGCAAACAGGTGTTTATTTTTAGTCGAATTTACTGACAGCAGGCTTTGGAACATTAGAAATAAACGATTAAATTTGTAAATATTCTTCCTTATAAAGGAGCAAATACCTATTATTTTTTCCTGCTTTATGAAGATAAAATTAAGGCAGTAAAGGTTACGCTCAGAATTCGAGCTATCTATGATTTTTTTGTTATATCGTCTACAATTGCGGAGTTGATGCATGAGCATATTAAAAAATTGTATCAGGAAGTGGGAAGCACAACTTCATAAAATAAAATTATCATTATTACCAGAAATAAATATGAATTATTGTCATCAAAAAATCGCTTTGTTCATTTTCGGTTTATTAGTTATAAGTTGTCAGGAAAAGACTAATATATCTACAGAAGAAATTTTAAGCACATTCCAAATCGAGGAAGGGTTCCAAATTGAACTTGTGGCATCGGAACCACTAATTTCCGATCCGGTCGCTATGGCAATAGATGAAAATGGCAGAATGTATGTCTTGGAAATGCATGGTTATCCGATTGATGTAGAAGGAAGCAGTGTAGTGAAAATATTGAAAGACACTGACGGTGACGGCATCATGGATGAAAGTAAAATTTTCCATAAAGGTTTGATCGTTCCAACAGGGATAATGCTTTGGAAAAAAGGAATATTAGTTACGGACCCGCCAAATGTTTTGTACCTGGAAGATAGTGATGGTGATGATGTAGCCGATAAAATAGAAATTATTCTTTCCGGATATGCTTTATCAAATCCTCAACACAATGTTAATAACCCAATTTACGGATTGGATAATTGGATATATTTGGCCGATGATGGTACTATTAATTCAAAAGATTATGGTGATATATTTGGTGATAAAGGAGAAGAAGTTCATTTCCCCAGGCATCCCGATGCGCCTAAACTTCCCAGAAATGCGAATGGTTTGAATACAAGGTTTAATCCTGATAATCTAAGTCTTGAAATGCTTTCGAGCAAATCGCAATTCGGACATACTTTTGATCAATGGGGACATCATTTCGTGACAAGCAATGGCGCTCATCTATTCCATGAAGTAATGGGAGCTAATTATCTATTGCGCAATCAAAACTTAGTGATGTCATCAACCCGGCAATACGTTCCGGATTATGGAATTGGCTTTGAAATTTTTCCTATTACCGAAAACCCTGAGCATCAGCTTTTAACAGATGTTGGAGCAATTACCTCATCTTGTGGTGTCACATGGTATTTAGGAGATCTTTTTCCCAAGATATATCAATCTGTAACTTTTATAGCTGAACCAACCCACAACCTAGTACACACAGACATAGTCTATGACAAAGGCGCAACTTTTGGGTCAAAGAATCAATTTAAGAATAGAGAATTCCTTGCCTCTACCGATGGTTGGTTTCGTCCTGTTAATTTTTACAATGGCCCTTTTGGAGAGTTATATATGGTAGATTTTTATCGTAAAATAATAGAACATCCAGAATGGTTGTCAGAAGAAGTGATTAACTCTGGGGATTTGACAGCAGGAAGTGATCAAGGTAGAATCTATCGAATTGTATATAAAGGCTATAAATATGGAGATAAAGCAAATAATGAAAAAATATCGCTTTCTGACCTTGCTGATGAGGAATTAATAGCAAAATTAAAAAATCAAAATATTTGGTGGCGTAGAAATACCCAGCGCCTTATAGTTGACAGGCAGCAAAAAACTATCGTTCCGCCGTTGAAAAATTTTATAAATGAAACGAACTCTTCTGTTGGGCTTATTCATGGTTTGTGGACATTAGAAGGTCTCCACGAATTTGACAAAAGTCTCTTGTTGACAGCCCTTGAACATCCGGAGGGGGGAGTTAGAGAAAATGCTATAAAGATTGCCGAACTTCATAGAGACGAATTTGTGGAGCTTGAGGATATATTAATCTCAATGGCCAACGACCCAGACCCTAAAGTCCGGTTTCAGATATTATGCACCTTAGGTTATTACGAATCTGATAAATCGCAAAAGGCAAGAGAACAATTATTATTTACTGACATTGAAGACACCTGGACACAAGTCGCAGCTTTGTCTGCATCTTATCAAGATGAACTATCTCTTATTAAGGAAGCTTCTATTGCCATTGGTATGAAATCTACTAAAGAGATGAAATCTTTTTTCAAAAACCTTGGAAAGACAATTGGCAAACAGGGCAATGCCATAATGATAAATAAGTTTTTCGAAATAGTTTTGGCCAATCAAGCGAGTCAAAATAGTTGGTGGCAAGCAGCATCGATAGGTGGCCTATCACAAACTATAGATAATGACCTTGAATATTCAATAAATAAATCAGCCATAAATTCCCTTGAAGGTTTATTCACAGAGCATACTGATCCGGATTTGCGATCTAAAAGTCTTGAGTTTCTTAATACTATGGGCCATTTTAAAAATAATAAGACGCTCGCTAATAAAGCACATTCTATTGCCTTTGATAAAAAATTTAGTCCTGATTTTAGATCTGATGCAGTTAAGGTAATTTCCTGGTCCAGTGCGGAGGATAATTTATCGCTATTTCAAAAGCTATTGAATTTTAATGAGCCTGTTCAAATTCAAAAAACAGCCATTTGGGCATTAGGAAAAACAAAGGGCGTCGCTTCATGCTCCCTTATTTTAGAACTATGGAAAACATTTGCTCCAGAAGTAAAAGTTGAAGCCATAAAAGTATTTATGGTAAGCGATGAAAGAAAGGAGTTATTACTTGAGGCTATTCAGTCTTCCAAAATCCAGCAATCATCTATTGGTTGGTCAGCATCTGTCCAATTGCTAAACAGCAAAAACGATAGCATTAGGAAGTTTGCCAGATCAATTTTGCAAGGAAATCAAACATCTGCCGACGCTGTGTGGCTTGACTATCAGGCTGTTCTTTCTTTGAAGGGAGATATTAATAATGGGCAAGATGTATTCAAACAATCATGTGCCGTGTGTCACCAAATTAGCGGCATGAATGGCACCAACTATGGGCCTGATCTTGCAGAGGTTCGTAATCGCAATAAAGCCGGAATATTGGTTGATGTAATCAAACCTAACAAATCCATCGCAGACGGGTTCGAATTATGGATGATTAAAGAAAAGAACAACGACCTTCAATCCGGAATAATTTCACAAGAGGGTGTAAATTCCATAACATTAAGAAATATTCTGGGTGAGGAAAATGTAATCCTTAGAGCCGATATTGAGAGCATTTCCGCATCTGAATATTCGGCCATGCCAGAAAGTTTGCATACTCAAATAAATCATCAGGATATGGCAGATTTACTCGAATATTTAAAAAATTAGTAAAAGGTTTACTCTATGTGAAATACAGTAGGTCATTATCTTTGCCACAGATTCACAGATTAAAACATGTTGATAATTAAGGTTTGCTTATGCTCTCGTTCTTAGGAATATGGACACGCATTCTACCTTGAAGGTAGGTGACAACTGCTTCAGTAAGATCCCCGGCAGCTTGAGGTGTAAAGGGGGAGACCTGTGGTTCATATCCCTTGTGCTGGTATTCAGATTCTGCCAGTAAATATCCTAACCAACCATTGGTATAACCGAAATAAAAAGTATAAGGAAAAGGGGAACGGTCACGTATTTCATTGGATACCTCACAAAACAATTCCAGGGGCGCACTCCAAATCGCAATATCCTCGTTTATTTTCAGGAAGCTAATAGGAAGTCGCACCATATTTACTCCAACATTAGTTGTTCGGGTGTATTTACCATGGTCGGGAGGCCATGACAGACCTTCCTTTCTGGGAGTTTCTACGGTCAATGACCCTAAACTAAGATTTACTTCATTGGTTGTTGCTGATATTTTTCGGTTTGCATCCAGGATTTTATCTCCAAGTAGGACACGAAATTGTCCTAAATGCCCTGCCTTAGCACTAGGATAAACACTGTAAATTGGAGCAAGATTACCCGCAGCACCATTGATAAAGAGTAATGGAACACCTGTTTTTTGCTCTACATATTCTGAAACGACTCCCTGAACATCACCACTTATATCCAAATTTCGCCCTCCAATTACTGTTCCGTGAATTGGATAGTTAGCGATCAATACCATTGGCGTTCCGTCTTCATTTTCTATCCGCAACAGCCCGATTCTTCGGTCAACAGGTCCATCAGGATTCATTCCTAAAGTCGCAATTCCATCAACGTCTTTAGCACGTCGGTTGATGTTTGCTTGCGAAAAGCCCCATCCAACCCCAAGTCTTGCAGAAGATAGTTGCTGCTGCGCTTCCCTTATTCCGTCAATTAATTTTTGTACAACAAAATCGGTATACTCAACATCATTTTCGTGTTGATAACGGTTACCTAAATATATTTTAGCCATTCCAGAATTGCCGACCTCTGGAGCAGAATGTGTATGAGTCGTTGTCCACCACAGATTCATCGGGTCGATTCCAAGTTTGTTCTTCAATTGTTCTGCTACACGATCATACTCGGTGTTAGAAATATAGCAAATATCTGTGGACACAAGAAAAAATTGAGTTGTACCATCATCCAGAGCTACTATACGATGGTAAATGCGGTCATGAATTCCAGTTGATTTTCTTGTGCCATAACCAAGCAAATATTGAGAATTGTCGGGAGTGATATCAACCTTAATTACGGATGCACGAAAGTTTTTAATGCTTTTGGTGGCAGAAGTATCAGTTTGCTGACCGTATGATAAATTACAAAAAAATAAAAAAATAAAAATTATATTGAGTCTATTTATTGGCCTACTTTTGGCTTGAAAATTTGAGGCAGGTGATTTTAGGTTAAATCTCATAATACATAAGTTTATTTACTTGGAGAAAATAAAATTTTGGTTCTATCTGTTTTTTCAAACTGAGTTATAAAGTTTATTTTGTACATATTCATTTGGTTATTTGTGCTTCCCTTGTCTTAGCCAAGCAGCATATCCATAGAACCAAATTTATAAATGATGATGCAATAAATCCAATATACATCATTAATTGAAAGGGTAAATCAGCAGCGAAAAATAATTTACTCATCTATTATCGTATCATGCAAGAAATATTTTTCATAATGCTTAAAAAAGCATACTTTTTGACGAAATATCAAGAGATGCTTAACCAGATAGATATCAAATGGTTTTGCCATAACTAAATGAAAAAATGCAAGAAGTAAAAATAGGAATGTTAACCGTAATCGGAATATTGATTTCATATGTAGTGTGCGGCCAGAATTTAACACAACAAGTCAGAGGAAGGGTTGTTGATGCCATAACAGGTCAGCCATTGATTGGAGCAAATGTGATAGTTGGTGAAGAATCCGATACTTTGGCAGGTGGTGTCACAGATCTGGAAGGAAGATTTCTCATTGATCAAGTTGTAATTGGCCGATATAATATAATTGTTTCTTTTACCGGATACCGAACAGAGAAAATACCGGAAGTTTTAGTCCAGGCATCGAAAGCTCCTGAGTTGAATATTTCATTGTCGCCAAGTATTGAGGAGATGGAAGGACTTGTGGTTAACTCACAAATGGATCCTTTGACTATCGAGGGTATTGGTACGCGAACCATAACCCCTGAGCAAACGCTGCGTTATGCATCCACTTATTTTGATGTTGCCAGATTGACCACGGCTTATCCTGGTGTTTCATTATATAATGATCAGGGAAATAATATTATCAGCCGCGGGCATTCGCCAAATGACATACAATGGAAACTGGAAGGCGTAGAAATTGTGAATCCTAATCATCTGTCCAATGCCGGAACGCTCAGTGACAGGCCCACTCAAAGTGGAGGAGGAGTAAATATTTTAAGCACCCAAATGCTAACGAATTCAAAATTTATAAACGGGGGTATGTCCGCTGATTATGGCAATGGGCTTTCAGGATATTACGATATGTATTTAAGAAAGGGAAATACGGAAAAATATGAATTTGTTGTGCAAGCCAGCCTTATAGGGCTGGATCTGGCAGCGGAAGGTCCTTTGAAGAAAGAAAGCAATAACACCTATCTAATAAATTATCGGTACTCTTTTGTCGGCCTACTTACCGCCATGGGCATTGATTTTGGAGGTGAATCAATCTCATTTCAAGACTTGGCCTTTAATATGTCATTTGATGACACCAAGTTGGGAAATTGGGAATTTTTTGGCATAGGAGGAACAAGCAAAAATGAATTTATTACAGAAAGAGATGCTACGCTCTGGGAAAAAAACAAACACCAATACGACATCTTCTATAAATCTAAAATGGGAGCAATCGGATTTACCAACCTTTTGCCATTAGGTAAAAATTCGGCGCTGAAAACCTCAGGTACTTATTCTGCCCTTGAAAATACCAGGACTAGTTATAAGGTTGACCCCAACGATTTCAGTGAGACTTTGGCTAGTGATGATGTGAGTAACAAGGGGATGCTTTCTATCAATTCAAAGGTGTCAATAAAGACCGGTCAGAAATCGTTTCTAAATACAGGCATCCAATTTAGCCAGATGAATTTTAATCTCTTCAATTCGTACCTTGACAATGACGGATCAACTGTTACACCTTTGGATTCGGAAGAAAAATTTGAGGTTATACAGCCATTTGTTGAGTGGAATTCAGGAGGGAAATTTCTGGAATATGCGCTTGGGCTCAGGTACTATTTGCATTCGCTAAATAACTTTGGTGGTATTGAACCTCGCATTAATTTATTGACAAAGACAGGTGTTAAAAGTGTGGTATATGCATCTTATGCACTGGTTCATCAAGTACAATTACCCGAAGTTTATTTTACTGACATCCAAAACCGGGGTCTGGAACCTACAAGGAACAACCAGATTCAATTGGGCACAAAGTACTATTTAGGAAAAGGATTACTCACCCTGGAGGGGTATTATCATTCCCTTGACAATGTACCGGTTCTTGCGAATGAACGCTCTGATTTTTCCGTTTTGAATTTAGTAGATGGCATTGTGGAAGAAGCTTTGGTAAACAATGGCAAAGGCAAAAACATTGGTCTGGAGCTTTCTTATGATAGGAAATTGGAGAATGATTGGTATTATTTACTAAGTGGAACCATGTATAATTCAGAATATAAAGGATCTGACAATGTATGGAGAAACACCAGGTTTAATGGCAAGTATGGGTTTAATGCAACCGGAGGAAGGGAATTTCAGGCTGGACGAAACGGAACTATTGGTGTGAATGCTCAATTTACCTATTTGGGAGGATTATGGGATACACCTATTGATGAAGATATGTCAGAACTAACCGGCAGGACAGAATATATAGAGGGACAGGCGTTCTCTACACAGCTTTCAGACTACAAGCGAATCGATATACGCATAAGCTGGACAAAAAACAAACCGAACTATACCCGCATGTTGTCATTAGATCTTCAAAATGTGCTATCCTTTGAAAACGATGCCTATATGCTTTATGATCCCTTTTTAAAAGAAGTGACAACTACTGCTCAGCTTGGTATTATACCGGTGTTGTCATATCGGGTTGAATTTTAAAAATAGCAACGCAGTAAACTTTCTTTTCGTTCTTTGGGTTTTATAATCTTTGCTTTTTTTTGTGTTAAATTCTATGATATTGTCTCACTCAAAGTTCGCTAAATTTTCTGCAAAGAATGTAGAGTTTAAATTACGTTTAGTAAAATATAAAATTTGTACATTAATAAATGAAAAATACCAAAATGTTAGTAATTTTTTGAAAGCTGACAATTTTTACATTTATTCATGCACATAAGCATTTAGTTCACCCCCCCCCCAAAATTACTATAGAATCAAAATACATACACAAATGAAAATATTCTTTGGTATTCTGACTTTTGTTTTTGTTTTATTCGCAGCTCTTCAATACAACGACCCAGATCCGTTTATCTGGATTTTGTACTATCTGGGGGTATCAGTAATAACAGGTGCTGCTGCAATGGGTAAATATTTGAAGTGGTTGGTGTTGGTCATTTTTGTGGTCACTATTGCTGGATTAATTTACTATTCTCCAGGCGTTTACGACTGGGCAATCAACCACGATGCTGAGAATATTGCTCAGCATATGAAAGCCGACAAATTGTATATTGAGGAAACCAGAGAGTTTTTTGGGTTGATAATATCCTTAGCTGCCATAGCCCTTGTTTTCTGGAAAGGAAGAAAAAATTAGGCTTATAGCAGTAGCTAATCTATGAATGGTTGATTCTAAACTTTAAACAACTTTTCCTGTTTCCTTCAAAACCGGATGTTGAAAAACAACATGAGTGGGTATAAGACCATTGAGTCAGCTATGGGCGATGATTTTGTAATTTCTCTTTTATCACCCTTCGTTTTAATAATTAATTTTCTTTTGATTTTGTTTTTTTATACTCTTTTGCCAAAGGGCCAAAACCGATTTCTACACCACTAAGCATTTGTTGATAGAGCGCTGGCTTTTCCTCTTTTACCCATTCAAATACATCAACCGATTCGGGATGAACGGGATGATATTCATTGCTGATAGGAGCCATTTCCAGATCATACATTTTTGTTTTACTACGCATGGAGTCCAGCAAAGCAATTAGTGACGGATCATTTACGAGATTCTCTAATTCAAAGGGATCGCTCTCTAAATCATAAAGTTCTTCACTTGGCTTTTGATCCATGAAAAAGAATGCTTGCGCACCATTTAGTTTGCCCTCCGCGTTTAACGTTCTCATAACATGAACGGCAGGACGGTAAAACTCCAGATAGGCCTGATGTGCATCAAATGGTATCTCGGGTTTATCATTTCGAATATACTTCCATTTGTCTGTGGTTATTGCCCTGGATTTTTCAGGGATTTCGTCCCATAAGTCACGGGCAGCATATACTTCGCTGCGTGCAAAATCATCTTTCAGGAATGACCTTCCGGTCAGGTAGTCAGGCATTTCGGCACCTGAAATATCCAAAATGGTAGCTGTAATATCAGTTGCACTAATTATATCATTACGTATATTTCCACCTTGCAATCCTTTGGGCCATTTAACAATAAGCGGTATGCGTAATCCTGGATCATGCAGGTATCCTTTTCCTTTTATGTTGCACCTGCCATTGTCGCCAATAAATATTACAACCGTGTTATCTGCCATTCCCTTTTCTTCGAGTTCCTGAAAGATCATTGAAATTTCATTGTCCATGTATTCTATCTGGTCAAGATATTTTGCCCAGTCAAGGCGAATAGTTGGATGATCTGCATAATAAGGCGGCAAATCTATAGCATCGGGATTGACTGGATGGGAAGATTCCGCCCGAACCTGATTCCACCATTCTCCCCGATGCGTAACCTTCAGTTGTATCTGAGCAAAAAATGGTTGATCCTCAACTTCAAAATTGTCTAGCTTGTCAAACAGGCCAAAGTTATTCTTCCCATCCCAAGGCCCTGTTGGCTGATGTTTGAAATTAACATCAGTTTTCTGACCTTTCGACATTACCCCATGATGCCCCAAAATGCAAGTATAACCTGCATCTCGCAGCAATTTTGTAAACGGCTGATATGGTGCAGGTAGAGGAAGATCTCTGTTACTGCGGTGTTGATGTGCATTGATTTTTACTTGATGTACTCCTGTCATCATTGCAGATCGACTGGGGGAGCAAATGGAGTTTGTGCAAAAAGCATTTGTAAACAATACTCCTTCCTCTGCCATTTTGTTCATGGTTGGAGTTTTTAATCCTTTCATGCCGTAGCACTCCAGATCGAGACTAATATCTTCTGCCATCAGCCAGATTATGTTTGGCTTTTCCTCAACCTCCTTAGAGCAGGATGATATAAGTACAATAAGACTCAATGCAAAAAGTGTATTAAATATCGGCTTCATATTAAATATTTTTTTTGGCAAATATATTTATTTCTTAAGGCTCACATAATTGCTACTTATGCTAATCCTTTTCAATTTCTATCCTTGAGTCCACTCCAAAAAGTTTGAATTCGTTGGTTTTATACTTTTCGGAGTGGACTCATCCTTTGTATTTTGTTTGAATTTCAATGACACAAATCTCCTTTATTGATATAGATAATCAAGATTAGGTTTACTATTTCGACATAAGCGGATCAGATACTTCCAACAACTCAGTGGCAATTAATCCCAGAATTCCAGCAAGCAATACATAAAATATAGTTGGTATGATGGTTCTTCTCAAAATATTGCCTTCCTGCCCAAGTAGCCCTACGGTAGCTGATGCAGCTACAATATTATGAATAGCTATCATATTGCCAGCGGCAGCACCGACTGCTTGCAAGCTAACAATCAAGGCACCGGAAATGACCAATTTTTCTGCCACACCATATTGAAACAAGCTGAACATCAAATTACTAACCGTGTTGCTACCGGCAATAAAAGCACCTAATGCGCCAATTGTTGGAGCAAATAAAGGCCAGATGCTACCCACACTTCCCGCTACCCATTCGGCCATTGCCAGTGGCATACTGGAAAGTCCGGTATCGTTGGTGCCTGAGTTAATGTACACACGCACCATAGCTATGGCAAAAACCAGAACATACCCTGCTCCTACAATCATCTTTCCAGATTCTCCTAAAGCTTTCTTGAAAGCAGAAAATTCCATTTTATGCAGGAAATAAGTAATCAATACCACCAATACCAGAATGCTTCCTGGAAGGTAGAAAGGTGCGCTTGCGGCACTTATATTTGTGCCAAAAATATCTACCCATCCAAATTTGATCCCACTCAAAAATTCCTTGAATGGCAATTGTGGCAAACGAGAGATTACCAGAAAAATGGCTACTAACAGGTATGGTAACCATGCCTTAAAAATAGAAATATCTTTCCCCTGTTTCAAATTATGGTTGCTCATATCAATGCCACCCATCCAAAGAGAAGGCCATTGTTTTTTTGGTGGAAAATCCCAACTTTTTTTAGGCAATAAAAATCCTTTCCGCACTGCAAACGTGACAACTGCCAATCCGAACAATGAACCTAACAATGTTGGAAATTCCGGACCTAAAAATATTCCCGTAAGCAGGTAGGGTACAGTAAAGGCCAGCCCCCCAAACAATGCAAAGGGAAATATAGATAGTCCTTCTTTCCAGGATTTATTTGCTCCAAAAAATCGGGTCATCATAGCACACATAAACAATGGAATAAACGTGCCTATTATGGCGTGGATGACGGCTACATTAACTGTAATTATTTGAAGGTAGTCCTGAAACAGGATGCCGCTTTGTGCTAGAGCATTTGTAATATCAGGATTTTCCAATCCACCTTTTACACCCACCAGAATCGGCGTTCCCACAGCTCCGAATGTGACAGGTGTGCTTTGAACCATCATGCCCAACATTACCGCAGCCATAGCCGGAAATCCCAACACAAGCAGCAAGGGTGCAGTAATAGCTGCCGGAGTACCAAATCCTGCCGCACCTTCTATAAAAGCTCCAAAAAGCCAAACGATAATCACCACCTGTACACGACGGTCCTGGCTTATGCTGGAGAATCCATCACGAATTGCTGTTATTCC
>CAZDRA010000088.1:0-18297 GCA_964507705.1 uncultured Roseivirgaceae bacterium
TCTTTGTGTTTTATACAAAAATAACAAATTAGGTAAATATACGGGCATTCATTTATTATTTTATTAATTTAAATCTATAATTTTCATCGGCTTATTTTTATAAAATTATAATATATAGTGGTTTTCTGCTTCAAATCCTTTCTGACAAAAGTTAGCGATTAGACCCCTCGGGATAAATGCAAAGCTTCTGTACCCACTGATTGCGATCTTCTTCCAGCTTCGACAATAGCTGAGGTACCCAGTAAAGAATTTCCTGCCAATAAATATCTTTTTTTTAAAGAGCGACGCAAGGCAGGTGGTAATGGCATAAATTAAATAATGGTGGCCGTAATATTCATTCGCCCACGGAAATGATTGCTCCTGTAAGGGAGTTGCTTTTAATTTTTCATAAAATGTAAAAAAATAGCTGCCCAAAAACTATGCTCAGGCAGCTATCAATTAATTGTTATTTTACTGTTAAGAATGGATCAATATCCCGGATTTTGTTCAATTATGCCCGCTTCGGCAGTCACGATTTCAAGTTGGGGAATAGGAAAAAGCAATTGATATTCTTCAATTCGTGCATTTGGTCCTAATACAGCACCTGCATCAAATTTTGTATTCATCACACTTAGAGCTCTGCCAGTACGCACCAGGTCAAACCATCTCTTACCTTCAAATGCAACTTCCATTCTTAGTTCCTGATACACAGCTTCCCGAAAAGAACTTTCATCCAATCCTGCTAAATCCGCAAGCCCTGCTCTTTGCCTGACTTGATTAATATAGTTATAGGCCTCATCAGTTGGGCCGGTATTCACTTCATTTAAAGCTTCGGCACACAGCAATAAGATGTTAGAATATCTGTAAATAATCCAATCGGAATTGGAAGAATTATTAGCACCCTCATCGAGACCGTCAACATATAATCTGATCCACATGGCATCAATGAAACTCCCATTTGAAGCGGTGAAGCCACGGCCAATAGAAACATCTTTCCTTAAATCTCCTGCCTCATATGCGTCATAAATATCCTGTGTAGGTTGATTAAATCCGAAAGACCTTGTTACCAAAACTCCATTAGAACCCCTCGGGGCATACCAGCCAGGATAAGTAGTTCCCAAATTACCAGCATTTGCTGAAAACTGAACCTTCCAAATTTCCTCATCATTCCCCTGCATTCCCGCTGCAAAATTATCTCCATAATTATCTAAAAGTGAATACTCTGCACTGCCTATTACGGTGCTAAATTGAGTTACAGCCTCCGGATATCTTTTTTGTGTCAGATATACCATTCCCAGCATACTTTGTGCTGCACCTTTCGTAATCTTTCCTGACTCGGCATCAGAATATGAAAGAGGAAGCTTAGAAATAGCATCTAATAAATCTGCTTCAATTTGAGTATACACCTCAGTAATAGGGGTCCTCTTTTGAGTATAACTTTCTATAACGTCAGCATATGAAGAGGTAACAAGTGGCACATCACCGAATAGACGTATAAGGTTAAAGTACACACGGGCTCTGATTGCCTTAGTTTCTCCAATATACTGATCCTTATTACCCTGATCAATATCAGCTTCATCAATATTGGACAACACGCCATTAGCTCTCTGTATTGTACGATAAGATGATCTCCAGAGACGCAGTATGTGAGCATTTGATGCATCAGCGTTAAACTGATCAAGAGGTCTCTTGCGACTGTCTCTACTACCCCCAATAAGCAACGTAGTTGTATTGTCCGATGGCAAATCACCAAATAACATGTAATAGCCCCCCGAATGATATACCTTTGCTAGTTCACCATAAGCTCCATTTACAGCCTGCTCAAAGTCAGCTTCCGTTATATAAAATGTTGCTAATGTTGAGGTCGAAATTGGATCTATATCCAGAAAATTTGTGCAAGACGTAACCATCGTGATAAAAACAATGACACTTAGAAGTCTCAAGGCTTTCAACGTTTTCAAATATATTTTTGTATTTTTCATTTTATTCAATTTTAAATTTTATTAATAATCTTTACCTAAAACTGTACATTTAGTCCTAATGTAATGGTACGCGCAATAGGATATGTTCCAAAATCCAGCCCAGGAGTCAACTGCCTATAACTATCTCCTTCACCTGAGTTAACTTCCGGATTGAACAAAGCATATTTTGTGAAGGTGTATAGATTTTGAGCATTTGCATAAATTCTGAATCTATCGATTTTACCTTTAAATAGGCTCTTAGGTAAGGTGTACCCTAAAGTCATGTTCTTTATACGTAAAAATGAGGCATCCTCAAGCCACCAGGTCGATACGGTATTGTAGTTTTGAATTACACCACCCGGTTTAGGTGTCCATCCGTCACCAGGCTCAGCCTCAGATTTCCAATAATCTCTGCCTTGACCACTAATCCATCTGTAGGCACCTCTTTTATTACCATTCAGTACGGTCATACCTTCAACACCTTGTAGCGTAAAACTAAAATCGAAACCTTTGAAAGTCATATTACTTGTAAAGCCATAGATAAAATCAGGAAGGTTGTTGCCAATAACACCTTGGTCATAAAAGTCCAGTACACCATCAGGTCCATTTCCATCAGGTCCATTTACATCCCTGAATTTCATATCTCCAGCACCGACTAAATCATTGAATTTTGTCTCATCCGCATCCGCATCTGCCTGAGTCATATAGACGCCTTCTGCTATATATCCATAAAAGCTGCCTACTGGTTCTCCAACTCTGGTTGTATAGGCCAATTCATTAAAAAAGTTGCGAGGCGCAACAACAATAGGAGTATCGGTTATGCCCAGACTTTCAACTACGTTTTCGTTAAATGAAATATTGAAACTGGTGTTCCAACTAAAGTCTCCAACAAAATTCCTTGTCTCAATTAATAATTCTAAACCCTTATTTCTTACGCTACCAATATTTTGTAATGCAGTATTAAAGCCGTTAGTTAGCGGAATAGGTACATTAAGAAGCAAGCCTGTAGTTAATGAATTATAATAATCAGCATTCAGGTAAACTCTGTCGTTGAATAGTCCTAATTCAAAACCTATGTCCAATTCTTTTGTTTCTTCCCAACTCAACAGAGGATTGGAGATAGTATTTTGAGCTAATCCATTAACTATACTACCATTACCAGTACCTAAAATATAGTTATTCGCTCCTATTAAACCGAAAGACCCAAAGTCGGGAATATCCATACTTCCAGTACTTCCGTAACTGGCTCTGATTTTCATATGGCTAATTAAACTAGAGTTACTCAAGAATGCCTCTTCTGAAACACGCCAGCCTACAGCAATTGAAGGGAAGGTTCCCCATTTGGTATCGTTTCCAAAACGAGAAGAGCCATCTTGTCGGATAGTTGCGTTAACCATATACTTTCTTTTATAATCGTATGTTGCCCTTGCCAAAAAGGATGCTAATGCCCATGCAGACTTACGTTGAGTAGCGGAATTGACAACACCTGCATTCAACGTGCGAACCTGATCGTTAGGAAATCCGGTCGAAAATATATCATGATATTCAAACTGAGATCTTTGGGCTGTGAAACCTCCCAATACAGAGACATTATGATTATCATTAAATGTCTTTGTATAAGTAAGTGTATTTTCATTCACCCAACTGATGTTACTAGATCCTGTTGCATAGCCAGACACAATAATGGTTCCAGGTCTTCCAACTGTAGAGGGTGTAAATGAATCTTGAGAAAAATAATTAATATCACTGCTTATGGTGGTTTTGAAGATTAAATCATCTGTAATATCAACCACTAAAAATGCACTAACCAAAACCCTGAACTGTTTGAAATCCAAATCAGATTCGATAGTTGTTGCAATGGGGTTATCGAAAAAATCGATATCGCCAGGAACGCCATCATAGTTGTATAGTGGGCCTTGGAAATCGTAGGTACCGTCAGCTTTGTATGCTCCAAAAACAGGACTCGTTTTCAGGGCGTCACGTACATTTCCGCTCTCGCCACCGGCTCGAGTCATTCTGCTAATGCTAAAAGTTGGCGTAATATATAATCCAACACGAACCCTGCTTGAAAGGTCGGCATCAAGATTGGCTCTTAATGAGAATTTCTGAAAACCTGAATTTATAATGACACCTTCCTGATTGACATAATCTCCTGATATATAATAACGAGCTTTTTCACTTCCACCAGATGCAGATAAAGAAACAGTTGTCATCGGGGCTACCCTGAACATCTCATCCTGCCAATCCGTGTCAAGAAGTGATGAAGGATTACTAAATTCGTCAGGAATCATAAAGCCAGGAGTCCTAACTGAATTTGGGTCGTCCAAATTCCTGATAGGATTAGGCCCCCCATAATTTACCCAAGACCAGTTTAATCTATCTGTTTCCATATTTACCCATTCGGCAGTGTTCATCATGTCAATTTTATGAGCAACTGTTTGCATCCCCTGGCTTATGTTAAAAGATATTTTAGCTTTACCGGCAACACCTTTTTTAGTGGTAATGATAATAACACCATTGGAGCCCCGCGACCCATAAATGGCAGTAGATGAAGCATCTTTAAGGATACTGATTGATTCAATATCATTTGGGTTTATTGACGCCATAGGATTTTGAGGTTGTTGTCTGCTATTTCCACCCATAACGGAGGCAGTACTAATAACATTATCAATAGGGATTCCATCAACTACGTACAAAGGCAAACCACCTCCCGAGATTGAACCAACTCCCCTGATCTTAATAACCGGGCCAGATCCGGGAGCTCCTGAAGTTTGTTGAATTTGAACACCGGCAACTTGTCCTGCTAATGCCTCGGCAAAGGATACTACTGCCCTATCTGCCAGTTGATCAGCGGTTACTGTTGAGACTGCATTAGTTAGCAAGGCTTTCGCTTGGTCGCCATAGCCTACCACCACAACTTCTTCCAGAGCAGTGATATCGAGAACCATCGTTAAATCAATTACAGTTTGATTTCTTATGGTGATTTCTTCCTCCAAATATCCGACAGAACTAAATACCAATATTGAATTTTCATCCGGCGCTTCCAACTTATAGTTACCCTGGACATCCGTTACCGATCCCAATGAGGTGCCTTTTACAATTACATTTACACCTGGAAGATTTTCTCCGGTTTCATCAGTAACTTTGCCTGTAATTTCCACTTCGGCCAACAATATTTCCACACCCTTTGAAAACCGTCCAATTTTCCTGTCCACGTTTATTGATCGATTGACTTGCCTGAATTTCAGGCCGGTTTGTTTAGAAATATCCATCAGTACATCGGCCACTGAGATATGGCTGCTATTGATATTTACAGGAGTATTTAAGTCCAATTCGGGTCTGTTATAGTTGAACTCATAATTCGTCTTCGATTCGATAGAATTGAATGCTTCAACAATGGATGCGTCCTTCAATTGAAGATCGATGAACACTTCCTTTACGCTTAGGTTTTTTTGACCTTTTGCCCCATTTGCCAAAAGAACATTCAGAAAAATAATCTGAAGAAAAAAACCATAATACGATACCTTCATAATCAATTTGATTAGTTGTAACAATTTATTTTTCATAATTTTATAAAGTTTTATTAATGAAATATTTATTAAAACAGGTCTTTAGTAATTAGAGGCTTGGGAAAAAATCTGAATTACTAAAGACGAACTTAAAAACGGCGCTTTCTTAAAGTGTCGTTTTTTTTATTTTATCGTTATTTTGTTCAAGGCATAATTTTTTTCTTTTAATTAAACATTAATTTTATATCCTTTTTTTCAATAGAAAATTTAAAATTGAGTGAAAAGCTCATTGCCTTCAAAACATTTTCCAGGCTTTGATTATTGAATATCCCATCATATTTCACGATAGAGTTAGAACGGTTTCCAACATCAATATTTACCCCATACCATCTTTCGAGCTTTAGAACAATGTCCGGAAGGTTTGCCTGATTGAAAGAAATAATGCCGTCCTTCCATAGATATGCAGCATCACCTTTGTACTGCACCTTTTCAAAAGCTTTGGTATCTTTCATATATTTTATCTGCTCATTAGGTTCTAATACATAGGACATATTTGCTGACTTATCAGCAGGGGTATTCTCCATCACTTTTACCTTTCCTGTCATTAGGGATACAGTCACTTCTTTGTCCTTCGAAAAATTGCTAACATTAAAAGAAGTACCCAGGGCAATGATTGTTACTTTGCCACCTATTACAACAAAGGGGATTTTGGGATTTTTTATCACTTCAAAAAACGCTTCCCCTTCCAGGGTTAATTCCCTTTTATCTTCACCAAAGTTCGAAGCGTAGCTGAGAGAACTTTCGGAATTCAGAACTACCGTAGAGCCATCCTTCAGAGTAATTGTTGATCGTCTTCCTTTTGGGTTTGACTTCTCTATTACCTGTACTTTTTCAGATACAATCGATGCTTCTTCTTTTGATTGGAGATACCAAAATGAAAAGCTTGCCACCAAAACAATACTGGCCGCTATTCTAAGCCAAAAACCTAAATTATATTGTTTCGACTTAAGCTCAACAGATTTCTTTTCGTTAGGAGTTTCTCTTTGCACAATAGGCGAGAGATTCATCCATATTTTCTTTACATCTTCGTTGATCTCATTTTCATCCTCACCATTCTTTAGAGAATTGATGATATCAATAGCTATATTAATTTCATTTTCTTTATCTATATATAATGCTCTTATCTTTTCCCATTGGACTAAATTCACACTATTTGGATCAAGAACCCATTTAACAAAACTTTCGTCCTGAATAAAATCTTCAATTTTATATTTATTGTAATCCATAGGAATTGTTTAATGCGTTTTCAAAGTTTTAATGATTTATATAAGTAATAGCAATTAATGATTCTGGAGTACCCATTTTGTTCAATTTTTTTTATTCTATTAATAAATTAAACCAACTACCAAGGCTTCTGATTTTGATTTCTCCTTAATAAAAATTCTATATATTTACGTCTTATGGAGAAAGATTCGGGATATCAAGACGAAGACCAACTGAATTGGGACGCGCTCCGAAATGGTGATGCCGAAGCGTTTACAGCACTATATAATTCCTATTCAAAGTTGCTCCTTTCCTATGGCAGAAAAGTACATAATGACAGGCAGTTGGTAGCGGATTCTGTGCAGGAGTTGTTTACCTACCTCTGGAGAAGAAGGAATCATTTGGGAGACACTGCCTCCGTAAAATATTATCTGATAAAGGCGCTTCGTACTATCATTGTCAAAGAAATTAATAGGAAAAACTTCCATCAATTAAACCTTTCGGAAAACAACATTGATGTTTACTCTTCCCGTGAAGATCAAATTATTACCGAAGAATATAATATGGAACGCAAGGAATCAATAAAAGAAGCTATCAAAAATCTATCAAAAAGAGAACAGGAAATACTTCATTTAAAATATTTTGCAAGATTGTCTCACGAAGAAATTGCATTCCTCCTTGACATAAAATACCAATCTGTAAAAAACGTGGCAGTTAGAGCTATTAAAAAACTAAAAAAACATTTGGTAATACTTCAATTTTTTTTGATAGGTAATTATTTGCACTTTTTGAACCCGAATGTTTCATCTTGAGCACTGAATTTGTCGACATCATTCAAGTAGGATAGATCAATACATGTTTTACTCAATTAGTAGCTATAAAGTACTTCGGCAAATACTCAGATAGATATCTTCTAAATATCACGAGGCATTGGTAAAACGATTATTTGTATTAATAAATAACAAATTTTTTTAATAATACTTGTATATATAAACATATGTTCATATGTTTGCGTATATAAACCTGAAACTATTAACAAATCGTAAAATGAAAGTTGAAGAAATACAAATAGAAAATAAAGATATGGTGGATACGCTCAACCCTGAAAAGTTAGAGAAGGTGGCATTCATTTTAAAAACTATTGCACATCCATTGAGAATCAGCATCATCAGTTTGTTGGTAACTAATGATAAACTGTGTGTCAATGATATCTGTGAGTTATTGAGTTCTGAACAATCTTTGACTTCTCACCATTTATCAAATATGAAATTATCGGGAATTTTAGGAAGTGCTCGCGAAGGAAAAAAAATTTATTACTTCTTGAAATTACAGGAAGTAGTTACAGTGATTTCTTGCATGAATAAATGTGAATTGATTTAATGGATATTTCTATTCATTTCAACCTTTAAAATTCAAAATTATGTACATAGAGCAATTATATACAGGGTGTTTGGCTGAGGCCGCATATTATATAGAATCCAATGGAGAGGCCGCCATAATAGATCCGATGAGGGAAACAGAACCCTATTTGGAAATATTGAAAAAACGTGGTGCCAAGTTAAAATATGTGATGGAAACGCATTTTCATGCTGATTTCGTTTCAGGACATTTAGATCTGGCCAGGCAAACAGGGGCCAAACTAATTTTTGGCCCAACTGCAAAGCCAAGTTACTCAAGCTATATTGCTGAAGATGGAGAGCGTTTTGAACTGGGCGAAATAGAGTTTCAGGTTTTGCACACTCCAGGACATACAATGGAGTCGAGCACTTATTTATTAAGCGATGAAAAAGGCAAGCATCATGCTGTCTTTACCGGAGATACTTTATTTATTGGTGATGTGGGTCGGCCTGATCTGGCTATTAAAAGCGACCTTACCATTCAAGACCTTGCCGGGCTTTTATATGATTCTATCAAAAATAAAATTCTTACCCTCAATGATGATGTAATTGTATATCCGGGACACGGTGCAGGATCGCAATGTGGCAAAAATATGAGTGACGAGACTGTTTCTACAATTGGTGAGCAGCGTAAGTATAATTATGCTCTCCAACCCATGACAAAGGAACAATTTATTGATGTGGTAACAGATGGCATCGCAGCTCCACCGGCTTATTTTCCGGAGAATGCCAGGATAAATAAAGAAGGCTATCAAAATATTGATGAAGTGTTAGAGCGAAATCTCACATCACTTTCATTAAAGGAATTTGAGTCGGCCATAAACGATGGAGCCTTGGTACTCGACACAAGAAATGAAGATTTGTTCGAATCGGCATCGTTGAAATATGCTATCAATATTCCACTAAATGGTCAGTATGCCGTTTGGGTAGGTTCATTAATACCCATTGATAAACCACTGGTATTAATCTGTGAACCTGGGACAGAGCATGAATCTGTATTGCGATTGGCTCGCGTAGGTTTTGAGAATGTATTGGGCTACTTGGAAGGAGGAGTAGAAACATGGAAAGCATCCGGTAAGGCTATTCAGAAGATAAAATCAATAGAACCGGAAGCATTAATGCAGCATGTGCATCAGGGATACGAAATATTGGATGTGCGAAGAAGCACGGAAGCTGAGACAGAACATGTTTCGGGTGCGATAAATATCTCACTGGTTGATTTTGAAAATCGCCTTGGAGAATTAGACATGAATGGTAAATATCTTGTGCATTGTGCGGGAGGTTACCGGTCGATGATCGCATCTTCTTTGTTGGCTAATCATGGTTTTAAAAATATCATTAATGTCCATGGTGGTTTTGACAGTATCAAATTGGTAGATGGTATGCCGCTGATTGCCGGTAAATGTCCCACTACACTAAGAAAAGAAAAGTTAGAATCATTGAAGGTATAGGCATACCTCAATGAATAATTGAAATAAATTTTACGACTAAATTAAAAAACGATTATAATTATGAGTGCATTTATGAATTTATTTCGAGGATCTGCTGAATCTTATAAAACGGTAGATTGTGGGGAACTGGAAAAGATTATTGCAAACGAAGGTTTAAAAGTTGGCTTGATTGATGTGAGAACAGAAGGTGAGCACAACAGTGGTCATATTCCAAATTCCGAAAATATTAATTTGATGGGCCCTGATTTTGTTGAGAAGCTCAAGTTTCTGGATATGGATAAAACCTATTATGTCTATTGCGCAAGTGGAGGAAGAAGTAAAACCGCATGTAGCCAAATGGTGAATATGGGATTTAAGAATGTAAATAATTTGAGGATGGGCATGATGGGTTGGTCTGGAGATATTGAATAAAGATCAATTATAAAAACTTTAACTTGGGGTATCGGAATTTTTTTCGATACCCTTTTTTATTGTATGACCCATCTACATTTTTATTATTCAGTTTATTAATATGTTGAGGGCCTTTAATTGGTTTACTGATCTCTTTGAATTTATCTGTGATAATTAGAGGGAAATACTTTAAAAACTAAAAATAGATAGTGGTATCTTTGACAAAATGAGTAGGGTATAGCTATTTGGAGAGGTGATGCTAAGAATCATTATAAACCCATCCGGATTTAATCAATATTTAACTTTTTTATCAAATTTCAACTCGTGTCGAATGACAGTATTAAATAAGTATATAATAATTGCAGTACTTTTTTTCAACACTTCCTGTTCAGAAACAGAGCAAGAGCCCTTCTCTTTTGTTCAATTATGTGATACTCAACTGGGGATGGGAGGTTACGAGCATGATATAAAAACTTTCAAGCAGGCTGTTACACAAATAAATGAACTCAATCCTGACTTTGCCATAATATGTGGTGACCTTGTTCATCATGCAAATGATAGTTCATATTCTGATTTCCTGAAAATTATGCAAGGATTTAAGATACCTTGCTATGTTGCCTCAGGAAATCATGATGTGGCCAATGTCCCAAATGACACAACACTAAGTTATTACCGAAAAGCTATCGGAAAAGATTATTATGAATTCCAGAATAAAGGATATTCATTCATAGTTACAAATACTCAATTATGGAAGGTCAATGTCAAGAATGAATCAGAGAAACATGATAAATGGTTTAGGGAAACACTTGAGATTCAAACTAGTAAACAGTATCCGGTATTTGTTATTGGACACTATCCATTATATACTAAGTCTCCGGAAGAAGAAGAGCATTATTTTAATTTACCACCGGTTAAGAGGAAAAAAATATTAGCGTTGTTTAAGAAAAACAATGTTAAAGCATACTTATCCGGTCATACACATAAGTTGGTGATTAATAATTTTGAAAATATTCAGCTGGTAAGTGGTGAAACCACGAGTAAAAATTTCGACAACAGACCTTTCGGATTTAGACTTTGGCAAGTTTCATCAGATACCATAAAGCAACACTTTGTTTCTTTACGAACGTCAATAAATTAAAAAAAGAGGAACAATAAGCAATTGATTATTTCAACAATAAAATACCTAAATATAATATTGCCTCTGAATGCATGTTGATATTTTCACAGAAAAATTGTTGCAATTGTGACCTCCATCACGATTTAATAATTTAAGATATCGGTGTTCCTACAGCTTTAGACAGGGTGCTGGAGTTTATTTTAGATACCCTTTAATTATATGATCCATCTACATTTTTATAATTCAGTTTATTATTATAATTATGTTGCTTAAAAAAATTAGTGATGATTGAATTAATAAAAGAACCATGGCCTTGGTATGTTGCAGGACCTTTGATTGGTTTGCTGGTTCCTTTGCTTTTATTTTTCGGAAAGTCTTTTGGAGTGTCATCAACCTTGAGACATATTTGCGCTGCGTGTGTCCCTCTGGATATCAAATATTTTAAATATGATTGGAAGAGCGAAAAATGGAATTTGTACTTTATCGGCGGTGTTTTGATTGGTGGGTTTATAGCCGCACAATTTTTAATGAATAACGGAAAGGTAGAGATTTCGGTATCTACAGTTAATGATTTAAAAGTATTGGGCATTTCAGATTACGAGTCGTACGTCCCTTCTAATATATTCAGATGGGAAGCATTGATGAGTTCTACTGGATTTATTTTTATTATTTTAGGAGGGTTTTTGGTTGGATTTGGCACAAGGTATGCCAATGGCTGTACATCTGGCCATTCAATAACTGGGTTGTCAAATTTGCAATTTGGTTCGCTGATAGCCACCATAAGCTTTTTTGTTGGCGGGTTAATCATGACCCACTTATTATTGCCATATATTCTTTAAACAGACTTTTATGAAATACATTAAATATTTACTTTTTGGGATCATATTTGGAATTATCCTCACCAAAGCAGAAGTCATTTCCTGGTATAGAATTCAGGAGATGTTCAGATTCCAGTCATTTCATATGTATGGCGTAATTGGATCAGCCATACTAGTTGGATTTATATCTATTCAATTATTGAAAAAATTTAACATAAAATCCAGTACTGGTTCTACTATTATCTATCCACAGCGATTGTACCACAAGGGTACAATATTTGGAGGCTTGATCTTTGGCTTAGGTTGGGCACTTACCGGTGCATGCCCTGCACCGATTTTTGCATTGGTAGGCAGTGGATATTCAGTATTTATTGTTACGTTAATGAGTGCTATATTTGGTACTTTCATTTATGGATTGATTAAAGAGAAATTACCACACTAAAAAATTATAAACGCATGAGCAAAGTATTAAAAAACGTAAATCTGCTATCTGCAATTTTTGTATTGGTTTTTTGCCTACAAGGCATTGCACAATCAAAGCAAGGAACTGAATGTGATATCAAACCAAAAGCTTTCGTTGAAGCTGCAAAGGGAGACGCAATTTTACTTGATGTTCGTACCCGTGATGAATTTAATTCTGGGCATTTAGAGGGAGCTTTGCAAATCGATTTTTTTCAAAGCAACTTCCATGATGAGATCAAAAAACTAGATAAAGACAAAAAATACTTTGTCTATTGCAAAGTAGGAGGTCGCAGCAGTAAGGCAATGAAATATATGATAAGCATTGGTTTTAAAGATGTTTGTAATATTGAAGGAGGTATAGACCAATTGTCAGCTGTTGTACCAATCGTAAAATAACCCAATTCAATTAGTCGATCATTATGCTTTTCATGTTGGCTTGTTCATTGCAATATGCAGTCATTATAAAAAAATCATCCATAATTTACCTGGTGTTTATCTTGGGTTTTATGATGCAATGCACATCAACAAAAGAAAAAGCTGAGGTAAAATCTAAACCTTCGACAATTGCGATTGACACATTAAGTAGGTTTTCGGCTTTACCAAAAACGGTTAAATCTCCACCCGATAATCCAAGCACCAAAGAAAAAATATATTTGGGTCGCTTGTTATTTTTTGATCCTATTTTATCCGGCAATAAAGATGTGGCATGTGCTACATGCCACCATCCATCAAATGGATATGCAGAAAGTCTTGATTTGCCCATCGGAGTAAACGGCAGTGGTTTTGGCAGAAAAAGATCATTTAACCAACCCAATGATATTCCCTTCACCAAAAGAAATTCGCCATCTGTACTCAATACAGCTTTCAATGGCATAAATGTATATGACAAGTACAATCCTGAAAAGTCACCAATGTTTTGGGACGGAAGAGTTGAAAGTCTCGAAAAGCAGGCCCTGGAGCCAATAAAGGCTTTTGAAGAAATGCGTGGACATTTATACACAAAGGACAATGCCTTGAACGTGGTGATAGACAGATTGAAGGACATTGTGGAATATCACGATCTTTTTAAAAAAGCTTTTGATGTTGATGAACCCATTACCATCGAAAATTTGGGAAAAGCCATTGCAGCATTCGAACGATCCCTTATCACACCAAATTCAAGATTTGACCAATATATGCGAGGTGATGAATCCGCATTATCAATTTCTGAGAAAGACGGTCTTGATGAGTTTAAAAAAGCGGGTTGCGGAAAATGTCACAATGGACCCATGTTTTCTGATTTTAAGATGCACGTATTGGGCGTACAAGAAAACGACAAACTATCAAAAATTGATAGTGGGTTTAACAATACATTTGCATTTAGAACTCCTACGCTTCGCAATTTGCAATTTACATTTCCATACATGCACAATGGTACTTTTAATTCCTTGAAAGAGATTCTGGAATTTTATGAAGATTTGTCCAATGGAAAATCTCGTAATCCATTGGTTCCTAAAGATAGTCTGGATGAATTAGTAATTAATGCTGATGTAGGCGTCAAAAACATGAGCAAGATAATTTCTTTCTTAAATGCACTCAACGACGAAGATTTTGATAAATCGATTCCCGATCGTGTCCCGAGTGGTTTGCCGGTGGGTGGAGACATTTGATGGTTGTTGGTAAATAACCATTGCATGCATCTGGGATTTCCTTCTTCGCCATAGTAAGCCAGAGGTGGGTTGTTTGATACAGATATCTTGACCAGAGGCAATAAATATAACTGGTAGAACTACGTTGCGCATTCAATTATTCTAAAATCCACAATACCTATAATTCACTTAATTGTCCTTTTTTGTGGACTGATTCAATTAATAATTTGAATAAATTAAAAAAACAGTTTAAATTCCCATATGACAATCGAAGTTGAACCAAGTGCTGATCAAAGAGGAGGAAGAGGTAGGGAAACTCTTTTCAGGGTAACTATCCGCAATCAAATAGATCAAATTTCAATTGCTGACAACAAGGCAAATATGATTATCAGCATCAACACAATAATTATTTCCCTTATTGTTGCCCTTCTGGGTGCAACAGGATTTTCCAGTCCCTATTTTAACGGAGCCCAAATTTACATTCCGTTTTCAATTTTGCTTGTAGCAAGTACATTTTCAGCCATTTTTTCAATTATGGCTGCCAGGCCTCGTTTTAGAAATGTGCCGCCTAATATTAAAACAAGTAGTTTACTTTATTTTGGAAATTTCAAGCATATGGCACTTACAGAATATATTGAAGAAATGGAAGAACTCATTTCTTCGAAAAAAGCCATTTACAAAAACCTGATAATTGACATTTATAACTACGGGAAAATCCTCGATAAAAAGTACAGGATGCTAAGTGTATCCTACACCATATTCCTGATTGGTATTATTCTTACTGTAATATCTTATTTTACGATGTTTATAATTAATCTTCAGTAGCTACCGCTATTTTGGAATCTGTAGTTCCATACATGCACAATGGTACTTTTAATTCCTTGAAAGAGATTCTGAAATTTTATGAAGATTTATCCAATGAAAAATCTCGTAACCCATTGATTCCCAATGATAGTCTGGATGAAATAGTAATTAATACTGATGTAGGCGTCAAAAACATGAGCAAGATTATTTCTTTCTTAAATGCACTCAACGATGAAGAATTTGATAAATTGATTCCCGAGTAGTTTGCCTATAGGTGGAGACATTTGATAGTTGTTGGCAGAGAGCCATAGCATGCATTTGAAATGCTAAATATGACTGGGTAAATTTTTAATTAAATAAAATAATCTACTTTTAAGGTGTATTATATATGAAATTATTTTTGTGTTTAATATTGTTATGATATTAATTGCAAGCAATAATACTTTTTCCTAAACCCCTATTAATTAATTCGTTACTATTTTTTGAGAATGAAGAAAGCTAAGAATAAGGAATGACAGATAAATGATTGACAATCAGTTTAAAAATAAATTGGATGAAAAAGTATTGTGGAATGCCATCCGGAATGGGAACCATAAGTCCTTCCGTTTGATTTATATGGAATATTCGGACTTCCTCTACAATTATGGAAGAAAGATGTGTCAGGACAGTGACTTAGTAAGAGATAGTATTCAGGATGTATTTAGAATAATTTGGGAAAAAAAAGAAATCATAGTCATTAAAAGTTCCTTAAAACATTATGTTTTCACCATCTTTCGCCGAGAGCTAATCCAAAAAATTCAACACCAACAAAACTTGACAGATCAATTCACGGAAATTGATTTTGAGTTATCCATTGAATCGAAAATAATTTTGGATGAGTCGCAGCAGCACTTAAGAAAAAATTTGGATCAGGCAATTAACAAGCTTAGCCTTAGGCAGAAAGAAATTATTTTCTTACGCTATTACGAAAATATGAGTTATTCGGAAATAGCTGAACTCATGTCATTGAATCAAAATTCAATGTACAAATTACTATCTGCAGCCATAAGTAGAATTAAAGATCATTTTTCCAGCCTCTTGCTTGTTATGTATATATTTAGAGATATTTCATCCTATCTATTTTAAAAAATAACTTGAACCTTTCTTCTCATTAACAAAGGTTAATAATCCTTATCTATCCATTCTGGAGGGTTATCAACATTATTAACTTATTGATAGCCTTAATGTGATAATTCTCCATTTCTAAAAAAAATATTTTTTTTTGGGAAGATATTCCTCGTTTCCCCTTCTTATTAATATAAGGCATATATCAAAAGCAATAAAACTGAAAAACATAAATAAGTGAATTACACATTTTATTCAACAGAAGATTTTTTAAAGGACGAAAAGTTCATCAATTGGGTTAAAACAAGTGATCCGAAATTGAATACTTTTTGGGAAGAATGGATTATTGCCCATCCGGAAAAAAAACAAACTTTCCTTGATGCAAAACTCATATTGTTAAATCTTGATTTTAAAAAAGATACCTTGACGGAAAGGGAAAAAATAAGTTTATGGAATGATTTTGAAAATCGATCTGATTACAAGAGAGATCAGTCAACACTTAAAGTGAACCATAATGATAAGGAAAATAGTAATTCGACAATCGAAACTTCAGATATAATTGATATTCATAATAACAACTTCATTTTCCCCTGGTATAAAATTGCAGTAGCAATGGTTTTGATTTTCACTTTAGCAGGTGTAGCATATTTTATAGTCAATACCAATCAACCATTGCCGGAAAAAATAGTCACCAATGAAATTATTAAGAGAAACCCAAAGGGTCAAAAACTTACTACTTACTTGCCGGATGGATCAAAAGTAATTTTAAACTCATTGAGTAATATCAGATATAAAGTGCCATTTAATGGGAATGAAAGAGTTATCGAATTGGATGGAGAAGCTTATTTTGAAGTAAAAAGTGATGTAACCAGACCTTTTAAAGTAATATCCAATGGAGTTACTACTACTGCTCTTGGTACCAGTTTTAACATAAATAGTAAAAATGATGATTTTGTTGAAATAGCATTAATATCAGGAAAGGTGTTAGTTGCAGCTTCAATGAAATCTGTTACCCTCAATCCTGGTAAATCAGCTATCGTCAAACAAAACGGCGAATTACAGGTGCAAGATTTTGACTATACCGATCAGGTAGGATGGAAAGATGGTATTTTAGTTTTTAACAACAATTCACTAACTGAGATCATTACTAAACTCGAAGATTGGTATGGAGTTGAGTTTAAGGTGGATATTAATACTATAACTAAGCTAAATTATCATTACTCAGGTAAAAATAAAAATGAAACGCTAGATGAAGTTCTTCATGGAATTTCATTTGTGTATCATTTTGAATACATGATTCAAGGAGATTCTGTAGAATTAAATTTTAAATAAAGAACTATGCCTATGAAATATTAAAAAAAACCAAAAAAAAGCCTACGGATGTTGGAGCATCGCATAGGCTGAAAACGTAAAATTTTCTAAACTTAAACATAACAAAATTATGGATTTTAAACGAATACGACAAATTTTATTAAATATGTCAAAGAGAACGCTTTATGCACTAATTGTCAATTGCTTACTGATAAGTACGATTTATGGCAGTAATCTTAATGCGCAACAAATTAAGAGCGTAAAAGATGTATCAATAAAAATTAAACTTGATAATGTAGATATCTTACAAATACTTCATGTCATTGAAACAAATACTGACTTTGAATTTTCATTTAAAAAAGAAGATTTGGATCAAAATTTTCGATTTGCGGGAATTAATATTAAAACAAGCGTTGCCGATGTATTATTAGAGGTTTCAAAACAAACAGAGCTGAAATTCAGGCAAGTAAACAACAATATATATATATCAAAAAAATCTCCAAATTCAAAAAATGAGAAATCCCTGGAAGTCCTTATTCAAGGAATCACCATCACAGGAAATGTGATAGATGATAAGGAGGAAGGTCTTCCTGGAGCAAATGTAATATTAAAAGGAACATCTATCGGAACTGTAACAGATGTTCATGGAAATTATTCACTTGAAGCGCCTAACGAAAATTCGGTATTGGTGTTTAGTTCTGTCGGATATATATCTGAGGAAATTGTAGTTGGAAACCAAACAATAATTGATATGGCAATGGTACCTGATATCACTTCTCTTTCTGGAGTAATAGTTACCGCTTTCGGGCTCGAAAGAGAAAAGAAAGCTTTGGGATATTCCGTACAAGAGCTAAAAGGCAATGAATTAACTTCAGCAAGGGAAGTAAATATAGCTAATTACCTTACCGGTAAAGTGGCCGGAGTGCAGGTATCAAACCCCTCATCCGGTACAGGAGGAACCACCAATGTTACCATTCGAGGAAACAGCTCACTTACCGGTAGCAATCAGCCTTTGTATGTGATAGATGGTGTTCCAATTCAAAACCCAGGAAAAGGTTCTGGTGGACTTAGAGGTGGAGATAATGATTATGGAGATGGAATTG
>CAZDRA010000089.1:0-17743 GCA_964507705.1 uncultured Roseivirgaceae bacterium
GATTCCATCCTTATTTTTATAGACAGGATTCACAACCTTTTCAGGTGGGATTTTGGCCAATAGCTCATTGACCATTGACACAAAATCCGGATTCTGTTTATTAAACTCCAGCTTCGTCCGTTTTTCGCGATATGAATCATAATCTTTATTATTCGTGTTTTTCTTCATACCATTCGTGACAAATAAATCTTTTAAACCATCATTATCCAAATCCACAAAGAGAGACGCCCAACTCCAATCTGTGCTGGTTATACCTGCCAAAGAGGCTATTTCAGAAAATGTTCCATTGCCATTATTAAGTTGCAAGGTATTGATCATATATTGATGATGCCCTCCTAACATAGCCAAGTCAGAAAATGCTTTAGAATCCATGTTCGTCATATTGGTTTTTCTACTATAATTGGTAGATGAGCGCATATCCAGGACAAACAAATCCTGTCTTCCGTCATTATCAATATCGGCAACATCAGCACCCATAGACAATAACGATATATGATTCATTGCGTGAAGAGCCTCTTCCCTAAAAGTGCCATCTCCATTATTGAAATACAAATAGTCTCTACCAACAAAATCGTTGCATACATAAATATCAGGGTACAGATCATTGTTAAAATCTCCAATAGAAACTCCAAGTCCATCCCCAAGCTTTGATTGCTTTATACCTATAAAATCCGTCACTTCTGAAAATAAACCATTGTCATTCTTATAGATTTTATCCCCAATATCCGGGTCTATATCATTATCATTATAATCAATATTTATCGATCGACTTGGATTAAGGGCATGGTTTAATAAATACATATCCAAATCACCATCCATGTCGTAATCAAAAAAAGCTGCTTGGGTAGAAAAGCCGGAATCATCTAAGCCGTATTCTTTTCCTTTTTCTGAAAACGTCAGGTCTCCGTTATTGACAAACAAAAGATTTGTTCTGCCCTTTGGCTCAAACCCACCTGCCCGACATAAATACAGGTCGAGCAATCCGTCTTGATTAATATCTACCATGACAACCCCTGTTTTCCATCCGGATAGGGTATCTAATCCTGAGCCCATGGTTATATCTTTGAATTCAAATTCACCCATATTCAAATACAGCTTACCTGTATTATGATTCGAACTAAAATAAATATCTACCAGACCATCATTATTTATATCTCCTGTTGCTACTCCGCCACCATTGTAGTAATTGACATAGGCAAACACATTTTCGTTAAGCGTTTCAGGCACAATATTTCTAAAATCAATTCCCGTTTTACCGGCGGGCATTAATTCCAGTAACGTGGTGGGACTCTCTTCTTCCATTATGCCACATGCGTACATCAGAAATACAAAAGCAAAGAGAAAAGAATAACCTTTCTTTCTTTTAGTGTTACATCGGCTATACATTCTCCTTGCTTTTATATTTGTCAATTTATTTTTTAATTATTGTAGTTGTTTTATTAAGTCCTGCACCGGAAATACGAAGCAGGTAAACGCCTTTTGTTAAATGTTCTAATTGTAGCGTCTTAATTTCCAAAGAATGTTCCCCGGATTTCATGTTTCCACTGAACAATTCAACCAAAGAACGACCTGTTAAATCTACTACTTTTATAGCTACATGACCCGATTCCGGAAGTACATATTTTACTTTTATAGCCGAATTAAATGGATTCGGATAGATCATTAAAGCATTATCTTCCTCTCGATTTAAAAGTATGTCTTCTGTACTGAGTACTACAGAAAAAATTTCCTTTGTACTTTCTTCAGGTCCCATCTCAGTAGGCGTATAATTGGTATTTGTAGTTAAGATTATTTTATCAAGGATTGCTCCATCTTCACGCATCCAAACATTCAGTGTGTGTAAGCTGGTAGAAGGAATGTCAATTGAAGCAACAACGCCATCCATGGTGCTTTTTGACCATTCCCAGTTACCAGAATTAGTATATTCTATACGGTCACTGCTTGATGATCCACTACCATTCAAACCGACATGGACAGAGTTGGCGCCACCTCCGGTATCGTTCCCGCGAATCCAGATATAGTGTGTGCCTTTCTTGATAAAGTTCACTCCAAAGTTAAGTCGCGGGGCGTCCGTTTCATAACCGGTATTGATGATTGTAACAATATCCGGCGTCGTTTGCATATAAGACATTCCGGAATATCCTGATGTAGCGACACCTGAAACCCAGTCAAAACCACCCTGGGAAAGGTTACTGTCAAAATTCTCCGCTTCAAGAGAAACAATGCCGTCAATGCTTGTACTCTGTTGAAAAACAGGAGATTGGCTAAATGTAGCTCCTACAGATTTATCAGCATTCATCGTTATATTTTCAGGGTTGACGTTTCCACTTAGATCACCGCTCCAGCCATCAAATTGATAACCCACATCTGGTATAGCAGACAAACTAACTACTGATCCTTCATTATAAGTACCATCTATTGGAGACAAGACCACACTTCCATTTTCAAGTGCATCTATCGTTAATGAATACTTAATCAGGACACTAAATGTAGCAGTCGCTGTTTTATCAGCGTCCATTGTAATGTTTATAGATTCTCCGTTCCCACTCAAATCACCACTCCAACCGTCAAACTTAAAGCCTTCATCAGCTACCGCAGTCAAGGTTACTACCTCGTCCGTATTGTATGTATTCTTTTCCGGTGAAAACCCCACACTGCCATTTCCTGTTATATTTACGGTCAATGTTTGTTGCACGATACTGCTAAATGTAGCTGTCACTGTTTTATAAACATCCATTGTAAGGCTTTCAGGATTGGCACTTCAGCTTAAATCTCCTGACCAACCGTCAAACTGCCAACCTGTATCCGGAATAGCATTTAATGTTACAACCTCACCCCCTGCGTATGGTCCGCTTTGGGATAGGTCAACACTACCACTTCCAATAGTATTTGCCGTGAGTGATATTGCAGGTGTTCCTGATGCGGTTCCTGTTAATTCGTTTAAATATTCTTCAATAGCTGTATAACCTGAAATCATCGGTGTATTATTATCTGCCTCTAAAGGATTTAGACCTATTGTAGTTTCCCATGTATCGGGCATACCATCATCATCGGTATCAAGCAGTGCAGGTAAATCCTGGAATGTTGGAAAGTCATCAGGGTAAGTTACATTATCAATTATATCACCTGTACCGGCAGCGAAATCTGCGATAACCCTGGCATCAACGGCATCACGAACAGGTGCTGTAGCACCAACATCAGCTAATATTTCAAGAGCATAATCATATGACATTTCAGTCGTATTCACAGGAGGTGCAGGCCATGGTGAAGTTCTCTGCCAAGCTGTAGGGAGTAATTCATTTCTCCAGCTCAGTCCAACATTCCAGTGAGGTTCAGACTGGCTAAGACGTGTGGAGCCGATATTCCCCTCAACATAAAACTGCTGGGTTGGTGTGCCTGAAGGTGAATGCCTGAACTCATAGGAGTAAGAATGAGACTGCTTTCCTTGCTTAGCAAAATTGTGTACCCAGTTAACCTTGGGTAACCCGTCTGTGGTTGGCGATAGTCCACCCTTCCAGTTATATGTAATATTATTTACCCCATCCACTACTGTTTCTACATCATCTGGGGAGTAAATCAAAGGGGTCCTGGTCGTATTTTGGGCAATATAATTGTGATGTATCGATACCGAGTTAGGAAATTCATATTTACCTGAGATCATAAGACCTTTACTATGTTCTCCGTCGGGATGCCCAGCGTTACTTAATCCCTCAGAAATAATGCACCACTGCACTGTTGCATTTGTGACTCCACCAGTAATGCTTAAGTTTTCATTAACGCCCCAGCTAATTGAACAATGGTCTATGATAATATTGTAGGCTTCATTTGATCCCCAACGTTTCCCCACTATATTTAAAGCATCCAGTTTCTCTGCATCGGCGCCATTGGCAATTTGGTGAGATCCAACTCTAAACCTGATATGTTGGATTATCACATCATGAGTATTTATTTTAGTCCGCCTACCAGTTATGAGAATGCCGCCTGGTGATGTTTGCCCTGCAATTGTAATATTCGGATTTAAGATAAAAAGGTCACTTTCTAAGTTAATAATGCCGGAAACTTCAAAAACTACTATTCTCGGACCAAGAGTCATGACAGCTTCTCTAAAACTCCCGAGGCCATTATCATCTAAATTGGTGACCTTGATAACTTGACCACCTCTTCCGCCTATGGAATTAGCGCCATAACCCTCTGCTCCGGGAAATGCGATCTGCCCAAAAGAAGAAGTGATAGAAATTAATAAAATAAGCATTACCGGTAAATAACACTTTTTGAATTGATGTTGATCGTTGCTACGTGTTTTTAATTTTGTAGGTCTTTTCATGATTTGTTGTATTTAATTTGTTATTAATTCAATGAAAACGGATATTTAATAACTTTACCGTATTCACCATTTTCCAGTAAATTCAGGTTTTCAGGAATATCAAATAAATTGTCCTCCGACAAACTGCCCACATTTTCGTCATAAAGTGTCTGTTTATCATCTTTATCATAGGTTGCGGTTACTACAGTATAAATGTCCATTCTATCCGGTAAATTGTTTTCTTTAGGCGCCACATGAATCCATTTTATTTGATTTCCACTAAAACTTTTAAGTGTCCAGGGTTTATCATCATCCGTAGCCCTTGGGTGGGCACCCCAGCTACCTTCCCCCATAAACATAGTTCCTCGCTCATCATCCCGTACAAATCCCATAAAAGAGCCTGTTGATGTACTGTCCGGTTGCAACGGAAAGGTGATTTTACTCAAATGGGAGTCCCCGTCCATAGAGATGTCCAACCCGTAATCATAAAATAGGTGCGCCCATTGATCGTACTGATATTCATTTTCTGCTTTGCTGTTTGTATGCGGCCAGAAAGGCTTGTGATAGCTGGCTATTTTAAAGGAATGATCTTTATGTGATTTAAGGTCTTTTTCAAGCCAATCCCTTTGGTTGCCACCTTCATCTATCTCTGAATTTAAAGCGATCATGTGGAAAAAATTTCCTCCAAATGAGACCGAATAGTAAATCTGAGATGAATCACTTCCCTGATACGGTGCATTGAATATGTAATTTAAATTTGCGTGATCACCATTTTCATGATTCCCATGTACCGGAAAAATCGGAATCATCCTTCCGTCCGGTGTGGTTGTCAACTTATGCCAATCCTTAAGCCAGATATGCCAGCGCTCAGGCTCCGTACCGTTTCCACTGCAAAAATCACCATTGAACATCACAAATAGTGGCCTCAGTTTTGCCACTATCCGGTTTGAAGCTCTTCCGGCTTCCAATGCGGCACCCGCACTTTTGGTGTCTCCTCCGGCTATAAACGTAAATGCTTTTGGCTTATCAGGAGCGGTGCGAAACCAATATCTATCACTTACTCCTGCGTCGTCTTTGATCACAAAGTAATATACTTGATCAGGATCCAGGTTTGAGAGTTTGGCAAAATGAGTATTCATTTCATACTTATCTAAAACACGGTCCGCCTTTTTATAAAATTCATATTTCCAGTATTTTTTCCCGTAATCTTCTATCCCATACATTACTACAGAATTCGCACTTTCATGTTGATCCCAGGCAACCGTTATGTTCGTTGACGGATTCTCATTCCAAACCAGCCGGTACTTATCAGATGACGCAGGAGTTTCAGGAACAGTTTGACAATGCTGCAATAATGATCCGATGAAAATTGTGCTGATTACAATTGCTATCATGCGATAGCGAACTGAAAAATTTCGCTTTGACTTCATTTTTATATATAATAGTTCGTTCAACAGTTATTTTAGAGAGAGCGATTAAATGTAAAAAAAATGAAACAACATCTACCGCAAGTTAGCTGATCTGCCTTGTGCCCTCAACCTGAGCCTATTCTACCCGAGCATTCTCGATAAGGTTAGCTAATTCTATCCTGGCATTGTACCATTCTTCAGGACGGTGCGACCAGTTGTTGGGATCATCCTTCATATCGGGCCAAAATGCTGCTGCCTCTCTCAGGGCACGTTTAACAATCCTGTCGACTATTTTGTCCGCAGCTTTGCCCCCATCTTTGTTTCTTTCGGTTAGCAACCAGAAATATTCGTAATCCTGTAGGCCCCTACGAATCATTTTCAGACGGATAGAGGGCAGCGGTTCACCTGCTAAGTTGATTTGTTCTCCGGGAAATATGTACATATTTCTGAGATAAGGATAACCTACTGAATCATTAACTATGGTCTCACGAAAAACATTCTTCCCCTGGGTTAATCCGAACTCCCAGTCACAAGCTCCGGAAAGCTTATACTTCCATACTATCCACTGCCAGGTGCGAAAACCAAGTGACTCGCCATTGATCATCATTGTGCCGGTTGCCGGGGGATACCCATTATAGAACCATACATCGGTCCAACGATCTTCTCCCTTGCGCATGTTTAGTTGGTCAGGTTCAATCCATTTCCCGGAACAGTTCCAAACATCAACCACCTCTTGTATATAATCAATTATCTCTTTAGTTTGGGGTTCAATCTTTCCATCGCCGTTTAAATCTACAATAGAGTGTAAGCCCCCGCCTATGTCCAGGCGATACTTGATCCGCTCGGTTCCGCTGTTTTCAAGCAAGCGGCCATAGTGCTTTGCCATATCCAAAGATTTGCGCCCCACCTCGCCTAAATTTAGTTGCGGCTCATCTACGCCTTCCGGCCAGAATAACATTTTTGGCTCCTTCCATCCTTGTTGGTCGAAATGATCTTCAAACTCAAACAATTTCTGGCTGAATGCCTTGTCATATTCTGGGGTGAAATGCTGATTTGTACTGTCGCCCGGTAATGGGAAAGGCCAGTCCTTGCCCCACCATTTTACCGTTTTGTCCTGGCGGTTTACCCTTGCATCAAAAGGTAAAAGTATATGCGTAGTAGGCTGTCCTTTGCCTGGCCCCTCCACGAATGCACTTCCATCAAAGTACTTGCCCCAGCGATTATCAAATCTATCCCAGTCAAATTCTACATCGTAACCATGACCTATAGTGTCCGGCATTACTCCGGTAGAGGAAAGTGTAACGCGGTGCTGCTTGGCCATCCGATAGATTTTTAGTTCAAGTTCTTCCGGGCCATGTGCAACCCTTTCATAATCCATAAACTCCATAGTTGTATGAAATTCGTCAGGAATATCAAAGTCAAATACTTCAAGTTGCAGCTTGATCTTCTGCGCCTTTTCGCTCTCCGCAGTTATCGTTAAATATCCCTCATACATACCCGGTGGCGTTTCGTTCGGAACATACACGTCCATCCAAACCGCTTGATTAGTCTGTTCGACCAACCTAATTTCTGGTTCACCTTCTTTATCAATGGAATAAAAATCTTCACCGGGGATATTAAACGGTGCCCCGTGCTTTGTGGCCGAGAAGGGAATCAGCGCATCGGGATACCAGCCCGCCTTTAGTGGATACCTTACTCCCTGACGGGGAGCTACGCTTATGGGCACATAATGATACCACTGGCGGAAAAGAGCTACATTGGACGATAAAATTTTGTGTCCGCCGGGGCCTGTTAGATCCGTACTTTGAATGTTGATACCTTTTATTGGTTGGTCAACTTCGACAATTACCTGACAAGCCACAACCTCGTTACTGGCCGCCTTTAGTAAAATGGTGGATCTATCTGCATCCCATACCCAATTTTGTTTCTTTGGGACTCCATTTACTACCGGGCCGAAGTGAGTCTGCATATTTTCGATCAGTTCACCTGATACAGGGTCAACTCGAATACCGTCTCCAATAGCCCATACTTTCAAGGTCTTCTTTGTATCTGGTGAGTAACCTATTAGCGTGGCGATAATTAAAAAAAAAGCAAGAATTTTCATAAGTTATATATTTTCGTATGGTCAGAAATTAAGTTATTTTAAAATTTGATTTCGTTCTTTTTTAGCATTATTTCGGGTGTACTTTTCAGATAGCCCAGAGAGGTTTTGATTTTTTGCGTTACATACACCCCCCACATCCAATAGCAACAAAATCATGAATCTTATAAAATATTTATGGTCCCCATATTTATATTAAATTTTGTTATCACTATCTTTCATTTTATGCAGGTTCAAAGAGTTAGGTATATGATTAGTTTTTGTGATTTGGATTTAATTTTTAATTACTTTTTTAGTAACAATATTTCCCTTTTGTGTAATAATGTCAATAGTATAAACTCCTGAGGGCAATCTTGAAATATCTATTCTATTGCTTACTTCTACTCCTATTTGCTCACCTAAATTATTGTATATTATTGCTTTTTTTAAGACATCATCTCCTACATCAATCGTAAATACATTGTGAGTAGGATTTGGATATAGCTTTATGCTATTATTCAATACCTCTTGGGCAATTGATGAAGTTATTACATTATTATCAATTGCCAAATAATGGAGATACTCTTCGATTGCCGTATAACCAGAGGGCATGACCGTTTTGTCATCTGCGACTACAGGATCATGACTATTTGCAATTTCCCATGAGTTGGGCATACCATCTTCATCACTATCTAGGGGAGGATCTATATCTTGGAACGTTGGGAAATCATCGGGAAAAACAACGTTATCTATTATATCGCCGGTACCGGCATCAAAGTCAGCAATCACCCGCGCATCTACGCTGTCCCGTATAGGCTTTGTTGCGCCAACGTTGTCCAGAATTTCCAAAGCATAGTTGTAAGACATTTCGCTAGTAGAAATTTGTGGTGCTGACCAAGGTGTCAGGGTTCTATAAGCTGTATCCAACGAAATATTCCGCCATGAATAACCAACATTCCATTGGGGTTCGTCTTGGCTTAGTCTGGTTGATCCAATATTCCCTTCAACATAGAGCTGTGGCTCGGGTGGAAGATCATTCTTATGGTTAACTTCAAAGGAGTAATCGTTGGAGCTGGCACCTTGCTTCATATAATTGTGAATCCAGTTTACCTTCGGAGTTCCACGACTATATGGAGACAAACCTCCTTTCCAGTTATATGTGATGTTATTAACGACATCTGCTAGCATGTCAACTCCCTCAGGTGAAGAAATCAATGGGGAACGATAATAATTGTGAGCAACATAATTATGGTGTAAGGAAATGGAGCTAGGATTAACATATTTGCCTGATAACAATAATCCCATACTCCGTTCTCCCTCGGGGTGCCCTGCGTTTCTAAGACCTTCAGATACTATACACCACTGAACCGTGGTATTGAGCACTCCACCTGTTATGGTGACAGTTTCGTCAATTCCCCAGCTAAAAGAGCAATGATCGATTATAATATTGTAGGCCTCATTAGTGCCCCAGTATTGACCGTAAATATCAAAGGAATCCATTTTTTCTGGATCTGCACCGTCTGCTATACGATGAGAACCCACCCTAAACCTCATATGCCTAATGATTACTTCCCAGGTATTTACCGTAGTTTGATAACCTGTGATTAAGATTCCGCCTGGGGAAGTTTGACCGGCAATGGTAATAAAGGGATAGGAAATTGTAAGATTAGATTCCAAATTAATAATACCTGAGACTTCAAATACAATAATTCTATGTCCTGATGCTTCTAATCGAGATATATATTCATCCCATGGTTCATATTTATAATTTCCATTTAGCCGATGTCTGGAAGGGGCTTCCACAGCTTCTCTAAAACTGCCGGGGCCATTATCATCTAAATTGGTGACCTTGATAACTTGACCACCTCTTCCGCCTATAGTATTGGCTCCAAAGCCTTCAGCTCCGGGAAATGCCGGAAGTTGCCCAAAAGAATGAACACCAGATATCAATATAAGGAAGGTTATTATTGAAAATATTTTCTTTTTCATCTGAAAATCAATTTTATCAATCAGAATATTTACGTGTAGAAATTTATTGTGATCTTTCATTTTATGTGGATTTCGATATTAAACCAGTGATTTGATACATTAATTGTTTCTTTAGAGAAATCCCCATACCAAACTCAAACTGTTGGAAAAGGTCGATAATAAAATCATGGGCATGCATACTCATTGCTAATTTTTGAGTAGTGAGACTTGCTTGCCTTGCAGTACGAGGCTCCTGCCTCCTTCATGTAGCAGCGGAATGAACTCCTTCCCTTGAGCCTTCCGCAGGATAAGGGCTTCACCTTCGAATGAGCCACCTTTAAAATCGACTTTCGCTACTTCCCTTCCACAGGTTAAAACTATCCGGTCAGTATGATCTGTAAAAACCAGATCGAAAATAGCCGCCACACTATCCTGCCGAATCGTATGGAGTTCCGGTAGGGAACTTTCACCGGGTTTCAGAGGAAGGAGTACAGTGGCCAGCGCAGTGGGTAACTGCCGACTCGTTTCAAAAGTAACATCCCAAACAGGAATCTCACCGTATAGTGAGGTCCAGCCCACGTGTGGGTTTTTCATACCCTTCTGCTTTCGTACCCTAAGATCGTTGCCGCCCACTTGCATCACTGCGATATTTGCTACGCCGGGATTACGGCTTAAAGCTCCCTTATAGTCCAACAGAACTACTTTTCCTGGATCCACCCCCTCGCTTGAATGGCTTTTGAGGAGCGGAGAAAAGTGGAAAATCTGTTCCAGTCTATGCCTGCCTTCTCCAATGAGATAGTCCATCATTACCCAGTATTCGCCCTTGACCCAAAGGATCTTACGCTCGTGCTCAACTTCCACAAGTGTCGCTTTCTCATCGTCACGGGACTTTCTATACCAGAGGGAATGAAGCTTCTTGGCAAACCCCCGCCGATAGGCACCTTGAGCCAGCGTATGGGTCGGCCGGTCTATCCAACGGGAATCGGGGTCAGGGAAACTCACTCCTTTTAAGGGATCCGCCCAGTCGTAATACGCTTCCCAGATTTGGGTCTTTCCATCTACTATAACAAGATTGTGACCACGCGAGCCCCGGTAGTAGCGTTCAAAACCATCGTTGCTGTATCGGTAGATTCCCGGGTCATGTAGCAATTCGCGCCCGTAAGCGTAGAGGATGATGTTCAGTTTGTCCTCGTGTTGATGGCTGGTTCCAAAAAATCCCATATCGAACAGCATGTATTGCGACTGTGTGGTCCAATCCTGTCGCATGATTCCATAACCCGCATAAGGGAAACGGTAACTGGTTACTTGGGGCGGCTCGGCTGACTCAGCATTCTCAGACCCCACCGGATAGCGAAAAAGTGGATTCTCAGGGAAAAACTCTCTACCTTTTTGCTGTATTCGGTTGATATAGACCTTGCGGGGACTCATATCCGATACAGCAGGAATCGAGCCGTCCGGCTGGGCGCTGATGACAAGTGCTTCAATCCCGCGCTGGAGAATTGCGGTCCAGGAAGTATCCAGTACTGTACCCATACTCCGGGCAATCCTGAAAACTTCCAATTGGCGATCCAGAGGTAAAGTGTGGTAGTAAATTGAATTTTCTGTCTGAAGGCCATCGGGAAAGTAGAGTTCTTGGTTGAAGTACTTGAAGCGACGCAGGGCAATGCGGCGGAAATTTTCAGCATTCCGATGTTCACTTAGCAACAAGGCCGCTGATAATAAACCGGAGGTCTCCGTCTGACACCAGTTGGAGGGATGGGTCATGCCGAATGAGACTAGGAAATCAGCATGTTGATAGAGACTTTTGAGCATCGGATAAAAAAGTCTGGTTACAAATACACTATCTTCAGCACCCAAGGCGAGTATTTTTGGCCAAGTATTTGACGCACGACCTCCCACTTCAAGAGAGCGCCACTGTAGTGTCCAAAGGTGGATATCGGGCCTGGGCGACTGAGCAAGCCATCCCAGCATGAGCTTTATCAGGTGGTCACGGAAGCGTAAGTCACCGGTTTGCCTCCAAGCTTGGACTAATAACAACAGGTGAGGATGGTAGTTGAGCGAGACATTAGATTCTATGTCGCCGTCCAGAACGGTAGTCCAGTCCACCGTAGAGCCGAACTCATGACGACGCTCCATGTGAGCACGAAGGATGAAGATGTTTTCCAGAAGGTCCTCTGCTTCATTTAGGTCAATTTGATTCGGGTGGCTGAGACGTTCAAGCTTTAAAAATTTCTGACTATAGTAAAGAGCCACTGACCTACGGGCCTCCGGTAGGTTGTTCTCAGAGAGTGCTTTGCGCAAAGCGACCCCAAATTGATCTGGCAAGTTGAATCCCTGTAAAAAATCTATCTCAGAACCCTCCATTGAAAAAGAAGCAATGCCTTCCAGAGGCAGCTCCACCTTCGATTTGTAGTATTCCATAAAGCCCTCGGTTAGAGGAAGTTCCTTAGACATTGCGCTTTCCGCTACATAATCAACAAGGTCTTCCAGTACAGATGGAGGATTATCTATCTCTTTAAAGGCATACCACATCCGACTAAGGCCATAACGGTACCGTGAGTCAAGTTCTTCAGGGGTCGAGTAAAGAATACCGATTAGTGTCAGTGCTGCCGAGGGAAGAACAAAATTTTTCTTTTTCGGATCAAGAAAAAAGGTGATAAGATAATCGGTGAGATTATTTACACTTTCAACCTGGTCAGAGTTTAATTGTCCGTTATCAATACCAACAGCCAGCAGGGCCAGCAATCTCTTGCCTGTCAAAGTTACATTCCAATCTTCCGGATCGAATACTTCCGGCACTTCAAATTCATGAACCCCGATCTCCTCCTTAAATTGTTTAATTTCTACCGTAACTGTTTTAGGAAATGGTTCCAGACTGGTCACAATTACCTTCTTTTCATTTATGCATGACGTAGAAGATAATGCTAAAGCGATAAATAGAATTTTCGAAAAATTTAAGTTTAATACTTCATTTCGTTCGAACATTATTAATTGATTGTAAAAGTAAAAACGTGTAAATTATTGATGTTCTATGTTAAATAAAATTCATTAGTTAATATCGTTTAGTTAAGCTTTTCGTCCGTCCAAGCCTGCCTTTGTCGGCAGACAGGTGTGATGCGGCAATCCGTCTGTTTCAACACTGGATGCTCAAAATTAGAGATCGCTTTCCCAAAAAACGAGACGGGCTGGGCCTCAAGATGACGTGCAGGCTTAACTAAACGATATTGATTCATTAGTATTCACTATTAAACCAGCGATTTATCACTTCAGTAATTTCAGGTAAGTGGCGCTGCATGATCTCCACTTTTTTCTCCAATAAAATAGGAAGATAATCGCTGTATGCATAAGTCGTTTCTTGAGGAAGATACACTATACCAGTGTTACCTCCCTCATTCAAAAATTTAATAAATGCCTGTGTGTTATTTATCTCATTTTTTACCAAATTTTCAAATTTCAAAATGTCATCATCCACATCCGATTTGAGTCTTTCACTAATATTCTTACTACTGTATTTGTCGAGCAGAGCCTGGCCTTCATAGAGGCATGCACCAGTGGCATATACATGGCCCAGAAAACGGAGCTGCCTCTCATGATCTACCAAATAAGGAAATTTACGTGCTTCTTCCGGGTTCTCTTTCAGAAAGTCCTGTAATCGGATGCTGGATTTTTGGAAAACATCCCTCGAACGGGAGGATCGTTCAATTTTGGTTATATACCAGCCCTTGGAAGGGAGTCCACCTTCGCCTCTAAAAAGATGGACAGATCCAAAACGCTGATAACCTGAAAAAGTATGGCGCAGCCAATAGTCACGCTCATCTGGTGAAAGACCGGGAGCATCGGGTACTAACGGACGTACAAGGGTACGGCGGGATGCATATTCAAGTCCTTCAGCAAAACCTGTTCTCAATTTGTTTTCTTTAATGGATAAATCAATGTCTTTCCAAACTTCTTCCAATACCAATCCGCCTTTTTTTCCACCTAATCTGATGGCAACATTAGAGACCAGGTCTGCTTCTGTGGTTGTTGGTGCCAGCAGAAATTGCCGGTAAATTTCTTGCAGAGCCGATTGATTTACCACCGGAGGTGAAACTATTCCACCCAGAGTGGTCAAGACATCAAGATTAAGCTTTTGAGCCCTCTTTAGGCGAGCAGCAAGAAAATAGGGCGTCGGATATTCTTTTGTAGGCACAAGATTAAAACCTGTAAAATGTTGTTGATAATATAGGGTTCTGCGACCCTCTTTCCTGGATTGTTCGATAATATGGCGATCGATTCCCAACGGATCCTTGAAAGTTGGATGCCAGGACGCCCAATTACCACCCGTAATACTCATTTCTTTTGGTGTGCCTGACAAAAAGGCGTCAATATCGGCACGACTACTGTTGTGGGATTGTGCAATAACAGGAACGTCATGGCCTCCATCTTTGAATCCCTGTTGGATGGCGCCAAAGAATTTTCCCATACGCTCTTCCTGTGGTATATTTTTACAATGTTGCGGACCGTTCTTTCCTGAGTAAAGGGATAACCAGCACAATCCGGCTCCGCTATCATGATAGATAATGTACATTTCACGTATGCCCGGAACCTCTTCAGATAAACGTTTGGCAAGTATACGGTAGTGCTCCAGAACTTCTTCACGGTCGGTACAAAGCGTGTATCGCTTAGTAATACTCCGTAGGGGGTGATCGACCCTTGGTCCGCGTAATTCAGGATGCTTTTCAAAAAACTCATTGGGTACATATCTGGGTTCGTACCCCTGAAAGATGGGTTTTAAGCCAAACGACTCTATTACCTTAACCACATGCTTTAAATCATTCAGGTTTCGATCCAGATACGCTTTTGGGTACATGCCATCAAAAAGAGGTGAGGATACAAATTGATCCATTGATGCTCCATAGTAGGTGTACCACGGGTAGGAATCCTCGGGATTGTCCTGTTGCAAAAGTTCCATTCCCAGGAAGCGATTACACTCAATGCCAGAATAGCCAAGCCGGACTGCCTCACGAATATGGTTTTCAAGATTAAAACCGTTAGCCATTTTATTTTGTCCGGTAAGATTGACGTCCCATACCAGATATCTGTCCTTGAAAGGATAGATTACATTTTCTTTGAACGATTCTGAGATTGCAGGATCCTCAGCAAGATGATCTTCCAGAACCAATACACCCTGATACAAGGCTCGAGGACTTGGTGCCTCGATTAACAGATGTTGTTTAGCGGCATTTGCTTTCATGGAAAATCCATCATTTCCCATCTTTGCATTTACTGACAAGAAAATGCCTGGTCCGTTGGCGTCGGCTTCCACAATTTTCAATTCCAGACTGTGTTGTTGGCTAAAAAAATTCTGAAGATCTTTTGCTGCTCTGATCGTGGCCTGGTGAGATTCGGTTGGAATACTGATGACCCAGTCCTCTGAAATCCGAAGCTCATTAGCGGCAATAGTACCCGAAAAAATTAAGAAAAAGACAAAAGTTAATGTTAATATTAATGTTCGCATTATATAAGAAATTAAAAAGGTGAAACAAATTTTGAAATGTTCAAAATCTTGTAAAAAAAGGGATGTTGTCAAAACATCCCTCTAAAAAAATACTGAATTATTGATAAAATACTATCAGTCTATTTTATCATTCACTTCCTTTTCTGACTCAGGAATCGGATAGTAGGTATGCGTTTCCTTAGTTATGTATTCGAAATTATAATCAATTTCTTCAGTATCCGGATAGCGAGCATACAAGCTTGCTTTCCACAGTTCTATTAACTTATCATGCCTGATCAAATCGATTCTTCTTTTACCTTCGAGAAAGAATTCTTTACCTCTTTCTTCCAGAATAGCATCCCGTAGCTGAGTTTGATCCAGTCCTGTCGGCAGATCAATAATACCCGCTCTTGTTCGCACCTGGTTTACTAAACCAATTGCTTCCTGAGACCCTGGGCTCAGTTCGTTTAATGCTTCTGCCCTTGCGAGTATAACTTCAGCATACCGAATTATAGGGAAATTTAATCCTCCATCATGCGAAGGACCGCCTTCTGCAAGCCCCCTTGGGCGTTCATACTTTATTACAGGCGCATCCAGCAAATCAAATGTTTCCTGACCTGGAAACGGGCCAGGAACAGTATATTCAGGAGTGCCGGGTATGGCATAATAAGGACGAGGGCTTTCCGGATTCCATTCCCTTTGCTTCCACTGATAACCATTTGCAAATAGCTTTCTTCGATCATCATCCAGATCATAACTCTTATATAGCCCTACTGTTGATTGTATCGATCCCCATCCTCCGGATTGAACAGTACCCACTAGCGTCTGAACAGAAATATATGTCTTTGGAACTGTATTTTTGTCTCCCAATTGAGAAGATTTCATGGAAAAAATAAATTCCGTAGCATTGATATTATCTCTTTTGAACAATTGATCATAAGGTAAAGACATGTCATGTTCATCTGAATTAATTACAGCTAAAGCATCGTCAGCCGCTGCCTGCCAGTTGCCCATATTGAGGTTTGTTTTAGCCCTTAATGACAAAGCAGATCCTTTGCTTGCCCTGCCAATCTCCTCGGCAGGATATCCGGACATTTCCGGCAGCACGCTTACGGCAAAATCCAAATCAGCCAATATTGCGGCAACCACCTCTGACTGGGGAGATAGGCCCAAATCTTCACCACCCTCATTTTGACCTAAATTTAATATAACATCCTTAAAGTGAAACGTAAGGTCGTAGTAGCCAAGCGCCCTTAAAAACTTAACTTCCCCCTCATATCGACCTTTTAAAGTCTCGTCCATATCTACTTGCTCCAGCCCTTTTAAAGCCAGATTAGCAGCGGCAATTAATCCATATGGGTCATTCCAAAGACTTGCAACGGTCCCGGAATCATCACCCCACGTTCCTAGTTGCATATCATTACCTCCCTGAACACCCTGGTCAGTTGCCACGTCTGTTGCTTTTACATAATTTGTTTGGTAATAATTATAACCCACCGATCTCAACGCCCGATATACAGCTATTACTGCGGCCGAAGCGTCCTCCTCAGTCCGAAAAGCGGTGTTAGATAATAAATCGGAATACACATTTTCTTCCAATGCATCCTCACACGAAACAAGACTCACTAACAAAATGGTCAGTGTCAACAATAAAATTTTTATATTTTTCATGATATCAATTTTTTATTAATCTAATTAAAATGTTAATCTCAATCCTCCGGTATAATTTTTCACATTAGGATAGCCGTTATCATCAACGCCTCTTCCTGCACCATTACCCGATTCAAAACTAACCTCAGGATCGAAACCGGTATAATTTGTCCATGTAAGCAGGTTTTGGCCTGAAACATATACTTCTACATTTGAAAGCCATTTAATGCTACTTGTATTAAACCTATAAGTAAATACCACATTCTTTAACCTCAGGTAAGAGCCATCTTCTATAAAAACATCATTTACGTAAGAACCATAACCGCTATAGAAGTAATCCTGTCCTGGTAAGGTTCCGGTAGTATTACTAGAATTATATCTTTCCAATGAAGCCGGGGTGTTAGCTTCATCAATCATCACACGTCTTACATTAAGTAGGTCATTTCCATAAACTCCCTGAAAAAACAGATCTAAGCTAAATCCTTTATAGCTAAACCTATTATTAATTCCATATATAAAATCAGGAGTGGCATTTCCTAAAATAGTTCGGTCATCAGAATCTATCAGACCACTACCATCAAGATCTTCATACAGGGCGCTTCCGGGAAGTGTAGAATTTGGTTGTGGATCGTAGGTTTCTCCCACGCCCAGTACGCCTTTGTAGATATAACCATAAAAATTACCTATGGGATCACCCGGAACAATTTGTGTATAGACAGATCCGGAACTACCCGATGGTCCTTTACTGCTTCTGATTGAAATAACATTGTCTTCGTCAAGTTTTACAACTTTATTGATATTTCTTGACGCGTTAGCTGAAAGATTCCATTTAAAGTCTCCATCAACAATATCACCTC
>CAZDRA010000090.1:0-17723 GCA_964507705.1 uncultured Roseivirgaceae bacterium
TTTGTGTTTTATACAAAAATAACAAATTAGGTAAATATACGGGCATTCATTTAATTTAAATGGCTTAAAAGCCTTGTTTGATTTCGTTTTGCCTCGATTATGATCAATTATTCTTTGCTTTAAATTGCTCGTATGACCAATATATGTGTGCCCAAAGTTTATACTTTTAATTACGTATACAAAATATTTCATCTCCGAAATCTGGTATTCCCTGCCTTGCCGGCAGGCGGGTATCCAATTGAACTACGGGCGCAATAAGCAAAATCTCCTAAATAACTACTTATGTGAAAAAAATCCAGCTGTACCTTGTAATAATTTAAGGTATAACCGGATTGCGAAATTGATTAATAAATACAATTTGTCCAATAATTAATTTATGTCTTTATGCAAGGACTTCTTTGACAGCTTCAGCAGCGTCTTTAAGCAAAACAGCAGATTTTACTTTTAGTCCACTGTCATCAATTATTTTTGCTCCCTCCTTTGCATTCGTTCCTTGGAGACGAACAATAATTGGAATTCCGATATTACCAATGTTTTTGTATGCTTCTACAACACCCTGTGCCACACGATCGCATCTTACTATTCCTCCAAAAACATTAATTAATATTGCTTTTACATTGGGGTCTTTCAATATAATTCTAAATCCCGCTTCTACGGTTTCAGCGTTAGCTCCTCCTCCAACATCCAGAAAGTTAGCTGGTTCACCACCAGAAAGTTTGATGATATCCATAGTAGCCATGGCCAATCCTGCACCATTCACCATACAACCAACATTACCATCCAATTTCACATAATTTAATCCTACCTCACCAGCAGCCAATTCCAATGGATTTTCTTCATTGATATCTCTCATATCTGCCAAATCGGGATGACGATAAAGTGCATTATCATCAATGTCAACTTTTGCATCAACGGCAAGTATTTTATTGTCAGAGGTTTTTAGTACTGGATTTATTTCGAAAAGTGAAGCATCAATAGAGGTATAGGCCTTGTAAAGTGCATGCACAAATTTCGACATCTCTTTTGCTGCTGTTCCTTCAAGTCCTAGTTTATAAGCAATTTTTCTTGCCTGAAAAGCTTGAAGACCTAACCCTGGATCAATTTGCTCTTTGAAAATTTTCTCTGGTGTTTTTTCTGCTACCTCTTCTATGTCCATTCCTCCTTCGGTAGAGGCCATCACGACATTGCAACCTGTCGACCTGTCCAACAAAATACTTATATAGTATTCTTTAGGTTCTGAATCACCTGAATAATAAACATCTTCTGTGATAAGTACTTTATGAACCTTCTTGCCTTCTGGGCCTGTTTGATGCGTAATCAATTGCATGCCCAATATCTCCTTGGAAATATCCTCAACTTCGTCGAGGCTTTTGGCAAGTTTTACTCCGCCTCCCTTTCCTCTTCCGCCAGCGTGAATTTGCGCTTTTACTACCCACCAATTGGTGCCTGTATCTGAATTTAATTGTTTAGCCGCAGAAACGGCTTTTCCTGGTGTATCTGCCACTATTCCTTCCTGGATATTTACACCAAAACTTTTAAGTATGCCTTTTGCCTGATATTCGTGAATATTCATTTTCTATATTTAAGCACCAAAATTATTAGTTTTAAAAACATTTACCAAGGGTAACTTTTAATAAAATATTCAGTTTGTTTTTACTGTCCCAGTATAAAGGTTTCTACTAATTTCTTATGTTTGGATTAATTTTAATGTAGTAAAATATACTTAATGATTCTCAAAGGAAAACAACTTACTAAGTCATATGGAGATTTGCAGGTACTGAAGGGAATCGACATTGAAATCAAAAAAGGCGAGATAGTTTCTATTGTCGGCGTTTCGGGTGCAGGAAAAAGCACACTTCTCCATATTCTGGGTACGCTGGATGATGCCGACGGAGGCGATCTTTTTATAAAAGGAGAAAATGTAACTCAATTAAATAGCAATAAAATTGCTCGTTTTAGAAATTTGAATATTGGGTTTGTATTTCAATTTCATAATCTGCTTCCGGAATTTACTGCTATGGAAAATATTTGTATTCCTGGCTATATAGGAAAAAAAGACCCCAAAGTTGTAGAAGAAAAAGCATTGCACTTATTGGATTTATTAGCTATTAGTGATAAAAAGAATAATAAGCCTTCCGAACTTTCTGGCGGTGAACAACAACGAACCTCTGTTGCCAGAGCGCTAATTAATGACCCTGAAATTGTTTTTGCCGATGAGCCAAGTGGCAATCTGGATTCAAAAAATGCCGCCGAGCTCCATGATTTATTTTTTAAGCTACGGAATGAGCTCAATCAAACATTCGTAATTGTTACACACAACGAGCATTTGGCTCAAATGGCAGACAAGACATTTGAAATAAAAGATGGACTTATCGTAAAGTGATGCCGTCATGGTTTGATAAAATCTACAACCGCAAGAAGTAAAACTCAATCCCCCGACATCCTCGCATTTTCCACCTTCGGATTATCTTCCGATTGCTTGTGAACTATGGTTTCTTTGAGCATATAGCTTACCTCGAGCATTGGGTATCCAAAGTCTTCTACCACTTTGCCTCTTACTCTATAAAACCCTTTTCCCCGAAAGGGAAATTTTTTAGCAGTATTCGGAAAATGGGTCGTGTCGAACGCCAATCCTTCACAGTCCAGAAAGGTACCGAAGTGCATGAGCTTATGGTCTTTGGTGTGGGTATTTTTTGTGGTGACCAGATACCCGACAATCTCTATGTATTTGCCAACTCTATTTTTGAGATCAATGGTCTTTGTGTTTCCGAAATTATTGTTTTCCAGTAGGGAAAATGGATCACAAATCGAAAAGCCAAGCAGCTCCATTTCGTCAAATGCATCATCGAAAGGTCTCTTTTCCAATATCGGAACGGCATAGCTTGTCGGAGGGCCAAAGATATTCATGGAGTGCCTCACTTCTTTTTTCTCACTGTACATTAGCCTGGCTTCCCAGAGCAATGTGCGCTTTGGCTTGCCTGTAAACCTGAAAGCACCAATGCGGATGAGAATATTAATTTGTTCCATGCCGATGGGAATGCGCTGAACAAAATTCTCCAACCCCAAAAACGGGCCATTCTCTGTGCGCTCTTTTGGAATGCCCTGCCCTACTTTACGCTCCAGGCTCTTGAGATGGATAAATCCCATATAGATGTCTTTATCAATAATTTTTGTGAGGTAGTCGCCAATATTCACACAGGGAGCTTTGATATTGGCACCTGCCATGCGCGCTTCATGAAAGTAGAACTCCGTGCGGTAAAACCCTCCAAAATTATTGATCACACCTACCATAAACTCCAGGGGATAATAGGCCTTGAGGTATAAGCTTTGATAGCTCTCTACGGCATAGCTGGCAGAATGCGCCTTGGAAAATGAGTAGCCTGCAAAGCTTTCGATCTGCCTCCAGACTTCGTTGGTAATCGCATCGGGATAACCCAGCTTTTTGCAATTATCAAAAAACTGCTGCTCGACACGCTTAAATTCTTTCCTCGACCTGAACTTGCCCGACATGCCTCTTCTCAAAATATCTGATTCGCCCAGGCCCAATCCTGCAAAGTGGTGTGCCACCTTGATTACATCTTCCTGATAGACCATCACGCCGTGTGTCTCCTTCATCAACTCGCCCATTTTAGGGTGTATGTATTCAAATTTTCCAGGGTTGTGATGTCGATGAATATATTCCCGCATCATGCCCGATCGGGCGACCCCGGGGCGGATGATCGAGCTTGCCGCAACTAGTGTGATGTAGTCCTTGCAATTGAGTTTGCCTAACAGCATGCGCATGGCTGGTGATTCTATATAAAAACACCCCATACACTTACCTTGCATGAGCAACTGATTGACAAGGGGATCCTGCTTAAACTTGGTCGTTTGGGTGATGTCGATCTTTATTCCTTTCGTCTGCCCCACAATCTCTATGGTGTCTTTAATGTGTCCCAGCCCCCGTTGGCTCAAGATGTCATATTTGTGAAGGCCCATATCCTCGGCACCATACATATCGAAATGCGTAATGGGAAATCCCTTTGGCGGAATCTCCGTTGCCGTGTAGGCATAGATTGGCTTTTCGGTGATCAATATCCCACCGGCATGAATGGAGAGGTTTTGAGGAATATCTTGCAAATGATCTGCATACCTAAAAATAAGCCGTGTGATCTCGTCTTTGTTGCGCATTTCAAAGGGCCTCTTCACAATATTATCGATTTCACTTTTTGGCAACCCAAATACTTTGCCCAACTCCCTGATGATGGATTTTCCCTGAAAAGTATTGTACGCCGTCAGTAATGATGCGTGGCTTGTAGAATATTTGTTGAGAACATACGCAATCACCTCATCGCGATCTTTCCATGAAAAATCAATGTCAAAATCAGGCGGAGAACTGCGGTATGGGTTTAGAAACCGCTCGAAGTACAAGTCCAGCTCAATGGGGTCAACTTCGGTAATATCCAGGCAGTAGGCAACCATGCTGTTGGCGCCGCTACCCCTGCCCACATGTGCAAAATTCTTATGCCGGGCAAATTCTACGATATCTCTGGAGATGAGGAAATAAGCTTCAAATTTTCGGTCGGCAATTACATCCAGCTCTTTCAGCAACCTCTGCATGGCATAGCTGCTGTAATGCTCATAGCGTTTTTGGAATCCCTCCAACGCATAAGTCCTCAACAGCTCATGATCTTTTTTATGGCTTTCAGAGAACTTTTCTTTGTTTTTTGAGCTGCCCAATTCAAACGAAATACTACAATTTTCCAGTAGGTTTTTGGTATTAGAAATAATTTGTGGATACTGCCAATAATGCGCCAGAAGCTCCGGCTCAGACATCATCATTTCGTTGGGGCTGGCTTCGAGGTTTTTGTCCAACTTACTCAGAATAGTGTTTTCTCCAATGGCCTTGAGCAGGCGATGGATATTGAACCCAATTTTGTTTTTGAAGGTGACAGGATGCCAAATCACCAGCTTGTGCAAATAATCCCTGCAAGCCGATCGCGAAACCTTGCTTACTTCATGCATTCTAATGCCAATAAATTCATTGTCTTTCAGATCTGCCAGCGTGCAACTGCCAAATGGATAGATGATGAATGCATGACTGAATTCCGGCGCTTTGGAAAGCAATGGGTTTTCCGTTGCATTGTGATGAGACAAGTACCTGTTGAGCTCTTCAAAGCCATCGTTGTTTTCAGCTATTCCGATATAAAGCAATTTATTATCATCCCGAAACTCTATGCCCAGGGCAATTTCAAGTTGGTATTCTTTCTTGTTTTCATTGCATATACGCAACAGCTCAATGTAGCCGGAAGTATTGTTAATGTCCGTAAGTACCAGCTTTTTTACTTTGTGCTTCCTGGCCTCATCGAACAACTCTTGCGGACTGAGCGTGCCGTATTTGAAACTAAAATATGAATGACAATTGAGATACATTGCCAGCAAAATTAGTAAATACTAATTTATTTAGCACTAAATATTTTAGTAAACTATTACCCTGTAAATTGCCGTACTTATTGGACACTATTGGATAAAGTCACTACAATGTCATTTCGACCGCAGGGAGAAATCTACAGCCCAAATGAATGGGTAAGCATTGGTTGTTGTATCAACTTAAGATCTCTCCTGCGTTGAGATGACATGAGAAAGGCAATCGTTGTGAAGTCAAAATGATCAGGACTGGGAAAATACACAATAAATGATTTGCCATTTTATTAAAATAACACGTTAACTATCAGCATTTTGATAATTTACGCTTAATGTATTGATTTTAGAACGCACAACCATTTGGCAGTGGTGCTTTCTTGTCCAGATCAGATGCGAAATCCTTGGAGATGGTAAAGGTCTGAAATCCTGTAGCCAGACTCCCTTTCATAGCAATGTCGCCTTCTCCGTATCCTGTGTTATTCATGTGCCCTCGAATGATTACCATATCTGTAGAGAGAATATCAACTGTTCCCCCGCTTCGCGAAAATGGTTGTTCGCTTACATGACTGTGAGCCAGTATTCTCCTGTAAACCAAATCGCCATCTTCCGTAATCACTTCCCACCAATCGGCATATTGCTGGCAGCCTGTATCCGGGCTTTTTAAAGTAACAGAAAAATTATATTTACCCTCATTACCAGTAAAAGTAACATTCTTCACTTCAGCAAAAGTAGATTTATCATTATCCATATTCTCCTCTTTATCATTTGAGTTGCAGGCAGAATTGAATAGCCATAAACAAACAATTAGAAAAGTTGACATGGTATGCACAATTTAAGATTTACTCACTACAACTCCCTGCTCATGAAATAGTTTTAAAAGCAATTTATGGACATATTAATAAAATAATGTTCTATTACAAATGTTATGAGAACCGTCTGAAAAAGATGGAAGTAGCCTGCATGTCAGTGCCAGCCAATGAGTCAGAATAATTATTATCAATTAATTCGTGACTCTTTTAACGCTTTATTTATCGCTTCAACTCTTTCCTGGATTTTCAACAATACATCTTTATGAGAATACGCTACACAATGTCCTTTCATAGGAGCGAAAATAATCTTTGCATCTGATGTTGGATTTTCGGTAGTTTTAAGAAAATCGTCAAATGCTCTGGTTGCAGGATTCAAGTAATAATGATCCATATCTCCCATCCATATAAATATTTTGCCTTGTATTTTTGGCCCCAGACTTTCCCAATTCTTTTCAGCATAAATTTTGAAATCATACTTTTTCCAATATTCGGCTACTGCCGAATCAATTACTCCTGTTTCTGGATCAATGAGTGGTTTTGGCAAATCATTTTTTCCTTTTGGACTATACAAGGCTGTATGCGCACTGAATTGCCCTCCGGAATTCAGATATGAATTGGAGGTTCCCAATACATTTTCATATTGAATAAATTCTTTGAGAGACAACATGGGTTCACCATAAGTATCTCTCATTATCGGTCTTGTATATCCATATTCATTTACAAAGGCATTCTTCTCTTTATAAATATTTATTAATTGATAGTGTTCAAATTCAACCGCATCGGGACTGTAGGAAAAAACACCATTAAAAAAATCCGGATAATATAATTGCAAACCCAAGGATACCCAACCACCAGTTGAGCATCCATCTACAAATCGAGTGGCCATTGAGTTTGTCCCTCTGTATTTTGATTCAATATGTGGTATGAGTTCATTGATGAGAGCATCTCCATATGGACCACTATTATCAGAATCCATTTGATAAGAATCTCCAAAGGGTCCTTCTCCATCCAAAAAAACAGTAATGATCTCCGGGGCTTCCTCAGAATCCCACCATTTCATAAATACTTTGTTGTTAAGCAAATTATTAATTCTGGTATATCTGCCTCCATATCCTGCCACATTATACCTGATAGGATATGCTCTTTTATTGTCATATCCATGCGGTAACAACACAGACGCTTTTAAATTGATAGGGCTATTCCACCATTTTGAAAGAATTTCACTTTTGATGTCAACCACTTTTGATAAGCTATGGCTATTTACCTTTCTGTCTTCTATTATTTGATTAAGCGTTACCTCTATTTCTATTAGTTGATCTACGGTTATTTTTTGCTTTACGCTGAATAAATTTCCGGGGGCATTAATTCTTGATTCCCTGTTATCCTGATCCCATAATATTTGCATATAATACTCTCCTTCGGGAATTTCGTTCAAAGTCCAGTCAGTTGTACTAATCCATTTATCGTCATGTTCAATATTCAGCAAATCATTTGACTTAAAACTGTCAATATTTTTAGCAAAAATATAGGTTTTGTTTTTTGGACTAGGCCATGTTTGTGTCCGAGGTTCGACTCTTGAGTTTTTGGAAAATAAGAGGTAAAGTCTTCCCTCTTCATTAAAGAATTCTTTTACTTCTTGATCTATTTTTACAATGGCAGAAAAACTAAATGTTCTTTTCTGGGAATGAATATCTGCAAAGGCGACTAATAAAATGATGGTAGTTAGAAATAGTTTTAATTTCATTGGTGTGGATTTTAATAAGGTTACTTAACTGTATTCGTCAATCGGACAATTATGTTTTTTATTTTTTTCTAAATTTCTCTCTTATTTTTTTTGGAAGCTTGGCAACAACCAGATTATATGAAATATCTAACCATTGATAAAGTAGTTTATCAGGAATCGTGCCATCCATAATTACTTTACTCCAATGTTTTTTACTAAAATATGATGGCTCTTGCATAGCAGAGAATTCCACCCTTAACTCTTGAATTGTTTCTGGTTTGCATTTGATACTGATACTCGAAAAAGTAGTAATATCTGTTGCTGTAAACATTTTTCCAAGCACTTTAAAAACTAAAACACTTGGTAATTTCGGAAAAGGAATTTCTTCAGTTATCTCCTTTTTTGACAGGCAATAAAATCTATAATCTTCTATATTCATAAAGGAATATATAGTTTTTCTATTAATAATTTGATCTAAAATACACCGATTCAGAGAGTAAATATATGAACAAGTGTGTTTTTTTGTTTTCTATATGAAGCAAAGATATTTGGAGATCAGAATCCTGATTGTTACACAGATATGCCAATGGAACCGGACCTTACAAAGGTACACTAATTAAAAAACATCCAACGAACACCGGCATCAAATATTCGGGGTTGACCAATGTATTGGGGAAAGGTAAAATATCCATTGTTTGGGGACTGGTTGATATGCTCGTATTTTAGAAAGAGGGAGAAATGTTGGATCTGAAATTCTAAAAATGCATCTACCACCACATATGCAGGAATCAAAAAATCATCTTGCAAATAAAATTGCTGTATGACAGGATTATATGCCGGCGCATAGTAATCACTTTTGAAGTGAGCTTCTGCTCCAAATGTCAATAACATTTTATTTGCAAACATGAGCCTTTTGTAGTACAATTTCGAGTTCACAAAAACATCTGGTATTCTAAAGGAGTTTACCGCATCCGTGTCACCAGTGATTTGGGTATAAATAGCCTCATTTTCCCAGAAGATTGTTTTGCCCAGTACCAAATTTATGTTCAACCCAAAACTTAGTATTTGAGCAGAACCGGAGGCCTGAGATGGTGTTTTATCATAATCGTAATAGATATTATTTTTTACGTTGGTTACAGATGCAAATGGTTCTACCCTGAATAGTTTATTTTCATAGATCAGACTACCTTTTAGTAAATCGGAGGCAGGTGTTGCAAAGTTATTGTTCCATTCAAAGTTATTGCCAAAATATGTGTTCTCGATAATTGCAGCTCGCGATTGTGTGCGCCAATATTCTACCGTAAAAAATTTCATAAAGTAAGATCCGCCAAAACGATAGTATCCACCCAATATATATTCTCCACTTCCGCGGATATTTTGTAGCGAATCAAAATCATAACGCAGGTTAAATCCTCCTGAACTTTCAAAGAATAGCTGATCGCCAGGAATATAGTTTGTATGATATTTTACATTTCTGAATTTGGCAAAAAAGCTATAAAACATTTTCGCATAATCTCCCTTCAACCCAAATTCATTGATCACCTGATTTGTCTGGGATTGATCTGTCGTTGAGTCGGGGTTGATTAAAATCTGATCGTAAAAGTCTGCATCCAGCCCAAGCGGAATATTTTTGTAGGTATTTTTATTTTGAATAAATTCAAACGAGTGGTAAAGTTGAAACTCATTTCTTAGTTTGTATTGATTATAAAGATGCATACTTATCCTAAAATCCTGACTCTGGGCATTGTCGAGGTTTACATTAGCCTCATCACTAAAATAGGCATTGATGGGGTCACCTTCCCGGATTACAATGCCTCCCTGCTCCCACACTTTATGATTTATCCTGGACAAACTTGCCAAACCATGATATTTTCCATCTTTAGATTGATAATCTGTATGAAGATAATAGGCAGTAGATGCTGTCTGATTATCACCTTTCCCTGAAGAAGCCACTTGCTTGTCGGCATTAATTTTTTTGAAATGAAATCCAGCATTCCAATAAGGAGTGATGTTTCTTGTATGCTTTACATTTGTTACAGCTCTATCACCTCCGCCAAGGACAACATCCAAAGGAGTATATGGAGACTTGGTATCGAAAAATTCAATTTGCTCTGAGGTAATATAATATGGAATATAAGCATCATAGCCAGATCTGATACCAACATTTGTTGGTGCGTTATAAAAAACCGGACGCATCGCAGTTCCCAAAAATCCAAGACTTTGATACTTGTGGCCAGACTTTTCTACTTCACTAAAGTTGTGCATATTTCCAATTGTGGAATCTACCGGATGCAAATTATCCCGATTGTACTTGATATCTTCGAAAGTATGAAAATAGGTAGTATATGGGCCATAAACTTGCTTGGTGGTATCGTCAACTATTTTACTTTGGGCCAATGCTCCCAGCACAATTGTCGATAGCATAATTGTTAAGCCAATTCTCCCCCACATATTATTGAATCTCAAGTTGTGTTAAGCTCTTCACAATTTTATTTTCTAAATCTTTCGCAAAAAAATCTCCATTTTCCAAGAAAGACAATTCTATTGGCAAATAATAAACCGGATATCCTTCCAAAAGACTCAAATTTTCTTTCATACTTACCAATCGCACCATGTCCTTCTCGGTAGTAAGCAAACATTTTTTTTCAGAATTTATTTTTTGAAAAGTTTTAATTATTTCTTTAATGTCATTCCTGGTAAACGCATAATGGTCAGGAAATTTTATATGCTCTAATAAATTATAATGCTTTTCGGCATATTCTTTTAAAGGTTCAGGGTTGGCAATTCCAGTAAATAGTATCACATCTTCAGAAAATCTTAGGGTGCCGGTAATCCTTTGCGGTGCCAGATATTTTATCCCTGTAAAATATATTGGTGTCGAATTACCCGAATATCTTCTGATTTGCCTTTCGATATTTCCCATGCCTTTCTTATCGAGATAGCTTGAGCATTTCGTAACTATTACCATATCAGCGCGATGAGCATGAGCTCTCGATTCGCGAAGCATGCCGGCAGGCAAAACAAAGTCTTTATAAAAAGGTCGGTAAAAATCACTCAATAAAATATTTAATTGTGGTCGCACCTTCCGATGTTGATAGGCATCGTCAAGAATGACAATTTTAGTCTTTTCCTTTTTTGCAATTATTTGCTCAATTGCAGATGCCCGATCTTCTCCAACAGCAATTGTTGTCTGCTTTCCAAATTTTGTGAAATATTGAAATGGCTCATCACCCAGTGTATTAGAATTGTCTTGCAAACCCGCCAATCTAAATCCCTTCGTCTCTCTTTTATATCCTCTACTCAGCACGGCTATTTTATATTTATCTTTCAACATCCTGATGAGCAATTCTACAAATGGTGTCTTACCTGTTCCTCCGACCGTTAAATTTCCAACACTTATCACATACCGGTCAAACTGATAAGATTTTTTGTACGCATGATCATATAGATAATTTCTGAGATCAGTAATCAGCTTGTATAAAAAAGCAAATGGAAAAAGAAGTATCCTAATTGTTGGCATTATCAAAAAAGGAATTGATTATTTTTGAGCAACAGCAAAGTTCTACATTTATGATTAAAATAAAAGACATCATTCAATATTTGGAATCTTACGCTCCTCCAGCGTATCAGGAAGGGTACGACAACTCGGGGCTCCTTACCGGAAATAAGGAAAATATATTGAGAGGTGCGATCATCACACTTGATTGCATAGAAGCCGTAGTTGACGAAGCTATTCAAAAAAATTGCAACATGATTATTGCGCATCACCCCATAATTTTCCAGGGGATAAAAAAATTGACAGGCAATAATTATATAGAACGAACTATTATAAAAGCCATCAAAAACGACATTGCAATATATGCCATCCATACCAATCTCGATAATATTGCATTGGGCGTGAATAAGAAAATCGCTGATAAACTCGAACTACAAAACACGAAAGTGCTGAGGCCAAAAAGCAATACCCTTACAAAGCTGACCACTTTCATTCCCATTGGAGATACTGATAAAGTATTGACAAAACTCCATGAGGCCGGTGCCGGAATGATTGGGAATTATAAGAATTGCAGTTTCAGAACTGAAGGAACAGGTACATTTCTTCCAACCGGAGAAGCTATTCCTGCCGTTGGTGAAAAAGGAAAATTAGAAAATGTTAATGAAAATCGGGTAGAATTAATTTTTCCATCTTATCTGAAAAGTAAAATTTTAGATGTTCTATTCAGCGTACATCCTTATGAAGAAGTAGCCTATTATTTACACGATCTTGCCAACAAAAATAATGAAGTTGGCTCTGGGATGATTGGAAATCTAAAAAAATCCCTGGATCCTGCTGACATGTTTAGAGATATAAAATCAAAACTTGACGTCAAGGTTATTCGGCACACTGCTTTGGTAAAAAATAAAATAAAGAAAGTCGCGCTTTGTGGGGGTGCCGGTAGCTTTCTCCTGAAAGATGCAATTGCCTGTGGGGCTGATATTTACGTTAGTGGAGATTTTAAATATCACGAGTTTTTTGACAGTGAAGACAATATCATTATTGCAGATATCGGGCATTACGAAAGTGAGCAGTTTACAAAAGAATTAATTTTTGAGAAATTAAGAGAAAAATTTGCTAATATTGCACTCCATTTTACGGAAGTGAATACTAATCCTATATTTTACGCATAATAATTAATGGAAAGTACTGTTGCACAAAAACTCGACTCTCTAAAAAAATTACAACAAATTGATTCTAAATTAGACGATATCGTCAAAATCAGAGGGGCATTACCTGAAGAAGTTAGAGATTTGGAAGATGAAATCATCGGATATGAAACCCGGATTTCGAAATACAATTCTGAAATTGAAGATCAGAATGGGCAAATATCAAACAATACAAATGCAATGGCAGAGTCCAACAAGCTCATTGCTAAGTATGCCGAGCAACAAATGAATGTTAGAAATAACAGAGAATATGATGCCATTACCAAAGAAACTGAGCTTCAAACTTTAGAAATTCAAATTTGCGAAAAGCGAATAAAAGAAATTGAAGTACGAATTGAAGCAAAAAAGGTTGAAATTGCTGAGACTGATAGTATTCTTGACGAAAGAAAAAAAGACCTTGAAAGCAAGAAGAAAGAGCTTATCATGATTACTACCGAAAGCCTGGAAGAAGAAAATAAGCTAAAAGACAGCAGGGCAAAAGCTACCAAAAAAGTTGAGGATAGAATACTTAATTCTTACAATAAAATCAGAAACAATGCCCGGAATAGCTTGGGAGTTGTTACAATTTCCAGAAATGCTTGTGGAGGTTGTTTCGCATTGGTTCCACCACAAAGACAAGCAGAAGTTCGTGAAAGGAAAAAAATAATAGTTTGCGAGCACTGTGGTAGAATATTTGTCGATATTATTGATGTTGTAGTTGAAGAAAAGAAAAAGGTTAGAAGAACGACAAAAAAGAAATAGCCTATGGCTATGCTTTCAAATATATTAACTCAAAAGGCGAATCGTTGTATTCGCCTTTTTTTGTTAGTAGCCATCCTTTTTTTTGTACAGACCTCTTTCGCACAAAATAATACTAGTAAAAGTGAAAACACCTACGCGCAATTACTAAATTTCCAAATTGACTCATGCCTTAATTCCATCAAAGGGTTGCCTCAAAATCCATGGTCTTTCTATCAGGAAATACTTATTACCTCAACCCAGCTTTTTATTGAGGATGATAGTGATTATTACAAATCAAAAAAATACATAGAGTCAGACTTACTGGAAAAGTTGAGGAAATTAAATTTCACAGAAGATTATACCAATTTCCTGCGCTCAGAAATTAAACTTCAATGGGCACTAATAAAATTAAAATATGGAGATGAGTTTTCTTCATTTTGGAGTTTGAAGCAGGCATACAATATTGCCGAAGAAAATATAAAGCAATATCCCGGATTTTTACCTTCATACAAAACACTGGGCCTTTTGCATGTTTTGTATAGCGCATCACCTGACAAATACGATTGGATACTCGCACTTTTTGGTATTGAAGGAAATACAAGCGCAGGCTTAGCTGAGCTTGATAAAGTATATAACAGCCATTCTCCATATGCATTGGAAAGTGGATTAATGCTGGCACTACTTAATACTTACATTTTAAATTCTCCAATATTAGGCACTGAAATTATGGCTAATGTTTATGGGGAAAACAGGTATTTATTGGTAGAATATGCCTATGCATTAATTCTAATGAAAAATGCACAGAGTGAAAAGGCATTAAATATCATTTTGGAAGCTGAGCGTTCTCACCCTCAACCCTTTGTGCTACCACAAATGTATTATTTGAAGGGCGAGATTCTTTTGCAAAAAAATCTTCTTGAAGAGTCCATAGAAAATTATAAATTATTTCTGTCGCATCAGAAGGGGAAAAACCTGGTAAAGGATGCATATTATAAAATTGGTATATGTAAGCTCATGCAAGCATCTCCAGACGAAGCCAATGAATATTTTGACGCATCGCAAAAGAATGGATGGGCAAAAAATGAAGCTGATAAAAATGCTTTAAAAATGCTCGAAACTTCAAGCTTTTCTCCAAATGAATTGTATCAATTGAGATATGCTATTGATGGAGGATTTTACGATAAGGCAAAAATTATAATTGAAAAAACAGACGCCTCAAAACTAAATGATCATGATAAGTGCGAATATTATTATCGATCGGCCAGGTATTACCATAAAACCAATAATAAAACTGCTGCCATCAATAGATACGAAAAGACGATAAAACTGCAAAAGCAAAACAACTGGTATTTTGCTCCCAATTCGGCCCTTCAACTCGGTCTTATTTATCTTGCTGATAACAATGTCGAAAGTTCAAAAGCGTATTTAAATCTGGCCAATGAGTACCGAGACTATCCTTACCTAAACAGCATTCGCCAAAAAGTAAAAGTAGCTCTGAAAGAATTGAAGTGAATCACTCCTCTCCTACTGGGTTAGAAAGGAACATTGCCGCCATTTAGTTCAGCGTTGAACTCATTGAAGTATTTTCTACCCAATTAGTCAAATACTAAAATCTAACTATTTCATTTGAACTTACTCTTAATGAAAATTTAGTTGGTTTGTCATGTTTTCGATTCAGTTCAAATGTGCCATTATTCACATTGTGGTGTTGGCTTTATTCCACTAAAACTTCACCATCCATTGGAATTTTAACTTTTTCGGATAAACCACTTTCCTCCAACTCTTTTCGTAGTTCTACCCTTGTTGTTGGGCAATGATTTACTGCTTCCAAGTGGTTAGCAATTACTTTTCCAGGTGCATTTTTAGTAAATTTCAACACATCTTTTACCGTCATCATTAAAGGTTTGAAAACATCCAATTGAGCAGTACCGGCAGCCACGACACTAATGTCCGGTTTGTATTGTTTTAGCACCTTATCTACGGCTTCTGTATAAATAGTATCTGCGCTCAAGTAAATTGATTTTTGATTTGGTAGTTCAAGATAGAAACCCATTACATTCCCCATTGGATTAGCCACAAATCCATAACCGTGCCTTGCAGGAATTCCTTCTATTGTTCCTCCCAGAAAATCAGATTTCTCCCAGTAGCGTATTTTTTGTACAACATTCAAACCTCTTTTCTTAAGTGTTTTTTCGTCTTTAAAGCTGCAGGTTATGGGTGTATTATTTGACTTTAAAAATTTCTCAGCTTCTTTGTCTAAATGGTCAGGGTGTAAATGCGTGATTAAGCAATGTGTCGTTTTATTAACTATTTGCATTGCATTATTTGGCAAATCTAATATTGGATTTCGTAGTGGTTTAAACCTAAAGAGTGTAAAAGGTGGTCCGACTGTTCCTTTTTTGCCTAACATTGGGTCTACTAAAATAACTTTATCGTTAGTTTCAATAACCATTGTGGCATTTCTTAAATGATGTAATTTCATAGTATATTTTTAGATTAATGTGCTAACTGTTTCATATTTCCATTCTTTATAAAATGGATTTAGTTGTTTCTCGGTACCGATTGTGCTGCTTTTTCCGTGTCCGGGATGTATAATAATATGTTCCGGTTGGCTGTCAATTAATCTTATAACGGATTCCTTTAATTGTTCAAGATTGGCTGTAGGTCTATCCCAACGCCCAACGGATCCTTCAAAAAGCGTGTCTCCAACATACATGTTGTTTCCAATTTTATAACAAACACCGCCAATAGTATGCCCTGCTGTGAGTATCACAGTAATTTCATATTCATCTAATTGCAGAATTGTGTCTTCTGTAATTGTTCTTATATCTAAACTGTTTAGGTCATACGCTTTTTGTTTTCCAAAGAATTCAAAACCATTGAGGCTGTCATCCATTAAAATATCATATTCCAATTCGTGTAAATACACAGGAACTTTAAAACAGTCTAGCTCTTCAATATGGTCTATGTGGGCATGTGTTAACAGAATTCCGATTACTTCTAAACCTTCCTCCTTTACATATTCCTGAATCCGTTCTTTTTGATAACCTGGGTCAATAATAAAACACTTTCCATTTCTATCAAGTACATAGCAATTCATAGGAATTTCTCCATCTAATTGCAATTTTCTTGTTGGATATAACTTCATCTTTGTTCATTTTAAAATGCAAAGTTATATTGATGTCAAGTGCATTCCATTGATTCAAATCAAGAAACAATATCATATACAGATTATAACATGCGATTGCGAATTCGGCTTAGCGTTTCGGGCGTTATATTTAGGTAAGAGGCAATATGGTATTGTGGAATATTCTGTAACCAGTAGGGTTTGTAAACCATTAACTCTTTGTATAATTCTTCGGGTGTTTTTGTGATTCTATTATATTCAAATTGCTCTTTGCTTTTGAGAATGTTTTGAAATGTTAAATCGACAAATGATTTTCCACACTCATATTTTTGAAGTAAGTTTCTAAACACCACCTTATCAATAACTAATAATTCAATATCTGTAAGTGCTTCTTGGTTTTTCTTTGTTGAGCCATTATTGTTGAAAGATGTAAAATCCGTAATAAATTGAGGTGTAGTATAAAAATTGATATTTGTTTCTTTTTCTTCATGTGAATAATATTCACGAACGATACCGCTATTTAAGAATCGCAATTGATTTTCAAATATTCCTATTTGTAAAATAGTTGTTCCCTTCTTAATTTTTTTATCATTGAAAGCACTAAATAATTCTTGTAAGCCTTCTTGATTCAGAGGGAACTTGGCATCAAAGAACTTTGATATTTCTGTGAAATTTGACATTTTTTGCTTGCAGATAACGGTCTCGTATAAGAACAATTACGGTTTTGTATGCGAGGATTTTTCGATAGGTAAATTAGTCACTACAAAAAACAACGACCTTTTATTAGGACTAATTTAGCAATTATTTTTATACATTATTACCTGCTGGCTATTATATGTTTTCAATTAATTCGTTAATATTTTCTTCTGGGTAAATCGAGAACCAAAATATTAAACCTTCATATTTTGATATTAATCGAATAGCATCCATTGATGGATTTTTAGAATTTTCATTTTTGTATGCGACTTCCAGTACATTTTTTAGATTAAAGTATATTTCTCGTACGGTTTCTTTAAATTTTGGATAACTATGGTAGGCTTCAAAGAACATGATAAAGTAACTTGACATTCCTTTTTTAGTTATTTTCATAATTTCAGGAACAAATTGAAAATAAATTTTTTTTATAATTATTTCAATTTCTTGAGTGCTTTTATTGTTGGTTTCATTCCAATCTATTTGCTCATAAAAAATGAGAAAATACCTGTCAATTACGCTTTTGTAAATCTCCTCTTTGTTT
>CAZDRA010000091.1:0-17598 GCA_964507705.1 uncultured Roseivirgaceae bacterium
TTTCGTTTTATCATAGAATACAGGCAGGTTTGCGCATTTTGAAAAAATGTTAATTCTCGCGATGACGAAAAGCTTAACTCACATATAACTGAAGTCAGCAAATAGTAACAAACCAGCTCAGTCAACTTGACGAATGCTGATTATCAGCTGGTTATAGTTAGTTGTATAGTAGAGCCTAATTAGTATTTGAGAATTTTTATTTAGTCCATTCTTATTCAAAAAAATAATTACTCTAATAGACATCACTACATTTATCGGGAAATTTAGTACCTATAAAATTTGGTTTAATCTAAGGTAAATGAGCAATTGCAATTTTGAATACAATCATAATTTATAAGCAAAAAGCGGAAATTGTTGGAATGTTTATTTTCTTTTGGACTAAAAATAAATACCTATCACTCTATTTTCACAAAAAATTAAAACTCTAATTGGCAATTGATATAAAACATATAGAATCAATTCTAAAAAAAATATCAAGAGATGATGATGAAAAAGCCTTAAAAGAGCTCTTTGATAATTATTTTGGTAAATTGGTAGAAACTGCAAAGTTTTACGTGAATGACCATACGGCAGCACAGGAAATTGTTTCAGACGTCTTCATCAAATTATGGAATAACCGTTCAAGCGTTGAAAAAATCAATAACATTCAGTCGTATCTATACACAGCAATCAAGAGGCAATCTTTGAATTATATTCGGGATAACAGCAAAAGAATGCACCGATCTCTGGATGAAGGTGATAATAATATCGTTGTCGAGATGAATTCACCTGAAAAAATGTTATTGTCAAAAGAGCTTTTTGAAGTTGTAAATTGTGCAGTAAAAGAATTGCCTTCAAAATGCCGTCTTGTTTACTCACTCGTCAAAGATGATGGCATGAAATATATGGAAGTTGCTGAGACATTAAATATATCTGTCAAAACTGTAGAAATGCATGTAGGCAAGGCCCTGAAAAGAATCAAAATAACCCTCGATAAATATCAGAACTTGTAAAGTTTTGCAAAGAAATTGGCAGGTGCTATCGAAACCTAATCGCATTGAAGAACCTCTCTTCAATTATGTATTCCTTCTTTTTCTCATTTTATCAAAAAAGCCGTATTAATATTTTCTTATTATTAAGATAGGGTACAACCAATTGCTTGTGTCCTTTAATTGATGAGCAATAATAAACGTTTGATGAAAGAAATTGAGATATATGATATCTTAGGCAAATATCTAGCTGGTGAGATAAATAAAAAAGAGAGTGAAATAGTTCATAATTGGATTGATGAATCACCTCTTAATGCAAAGGAATTTGAGTTTCACAAAAAAGCATGGGAAGAAACTCATATTAACTTTAATTCATCAGACTCTGAATCAGTATTCAGAAATGTATTGAACAAGATAGATGAACAACAGGAACAGGCCAATGGTCAAGCAACTGTTACCCGAAAAATAAAACAACAATTTATCTTTATAACCAAAGTTGCGGCGTCCTTACTTTTATTTGCTTCAATATGGTATTATTTCAATACTATATCTCTCTTGACCAAGTCTCCTGAAATTGCCGTAAAAATAATTCAGAAGTATAATGTATCTGGTCAAAAATCAAAAATTTATTTACCTGACGGTTCACAAGTATGGCTAAATGCCGAAAGTGAAATTTCATTTCCCGAAAAATTTTCAGTAGAAAAAAGAGAAGTTGTGCTGATAGGAGAGGCGTTTTTTAACGTCATTGAAAATCCTGATCTACCTTTTATTGTAAAAACAGGAAAAATTTCTACTACCGTTCTTGGTACTTCATTTAATGTAAAGGCTTTCGAAAATGATCCTGCCATATATGTTGCCTTGAAAAGTGGTCGTGTAAAAGTGGAAATAGACTATAAAGCTGGTAAAGAGGAAATATTTCTGAAACCCGGTGAAGCAATAAATTATAATAAAACTGATGCTATAGCAGTAAAAAAAGAATTTGATCAGGAATTGTTGTTGGCTTGGAAAGATGGGGTGATCGTTTTTAAAGATGCGCAATTGAATGAAATAATAAGTGTCCTTAGCAGGTGGTATGGAGTACAATTTGAAGTCATAAACTGGAAAAACGATTCATGGTCATATACAGGATCGTTTGACAATGCTTACCTCGAGAATGTCTTGCAGAGCATCTCTTTTACAAAGGAGTTTTCTTATAATATAAATCAGAAAAATGTAACAATTAAATTTAACTAAACTTATGGAAAAAATGAACAGCTCTTAGTTACAACAGATGTTTGAGGGAAAATTCTCCAACATCAAAAAAAAAACTCAGATGACAAATTGAAGAGTGGGATTTTCAAATGCGATCTGAGTCTTAAATTTATTTTTCAATAAACACTTAAAATTATGAAAATTAATCTATTACAACAAATTGTAATGCTATCAAAATACGCATTCATTGGCTTATTTCTGCAAACATTGACTTTTAGTCTGTTGTTGGGGTCAGAAATAAATGCACAGGAAAATAAAAGTGTGAGGGAGGTTTTTATTAAAATAAACCTTGAAAATGCTAATATTTTCGAAATATTTCAGCGCATAGAATCAAAAACAGACTTCGTATTCAATTACGAAAAAAAGGATATTAGTCCTTCAAGCAAATTTTCTATAACTGGCAAACGGAAATCAGTCGCTGAAATTTTGATGGAGGTTTCTAAAGAAGCCAAATTAAAATTCCGGCAGGTAAATAATAATATCAATGTAAATAAGCTTACTAAAAAATTGCATAGTGAAGTTAAGATTGAAGTTATAATCGATGGTATCACCATCACCGGGAAAGTGACCAGCTCTGAAGACTCCGAAGGTTTACCCGGTGTAAATGTCGTGGTAAAGGGTACCATGCAAGGATCTGTTACAGATGTCGAAGGAAACTATAAACTGGAAGCTCCGGATGAAAATTCGATCCTGGTTTTTAGTTCAGTAGGATATTTATCTGAAGAAATCACTGTAGGAAACCAAACTGTAATTGATTTAACCATGACTCAAGACATCACTGCGCTTGGTGAAATCGTTGTGGTAGGTTACGGTTCTAAATCTAGAAAATTGTTAACCAATGCAGTATCAACTGTAAACTCAGATCAAATTGTAGATAGAGCAGTAGTATCCTTTACTGAGGCATTGGTTGGGCAAGTTGCCGGTGTTCAGATTCAACAAATTTCAGGTGCACCTGGAACAGGTCCGTCTATTAAGATAAGAGGAGTTGGATCTATCACAGGAAGCGGCCAGCCTTTATACGTTATTGATGGTGTACCCATTGATAATACGATTACTTCTACTGCAATGTCTGGTGCGAGCGGACAACCTCCACTAAATCCAATGGCAACGATTAATCCTAATGACATAGAATCGATCAATATTCTGAAAGATGCTTCTTCGACGGCAATATATGGATCGCGTGGATCTAACGGTGTTATCATCATCACCACCAAACAAGGCGTACAAGGGAAAGCACGAGTTTCTGCTACTGTCACTTATGGCATGCAAACAGTCGAGCGCAAAGTGGATATGATGAATACTGAAGAGTGGGTAGAAATGGAAACAAATAGAAGAAACTGGACATGGGTATTATACGGTCAAGGTGACAACAGGCAATTAGACGACCCGAATTCAGTAAGAAATAGCCCTTTCCTTAAAATTCCACTTGAATTTAGTGACCCTTCAAATTATCCTGATACAGATTGGCAGGATGCCATATTTGATGTGGCCCCATGGAAAACAATATCATTGTCAGCATCAGGTGGAAATGAAAAAACCCGATATTATATCTCAGGAGACTATGTCGATCAGGAAGGTATTATTTTAAATTCAGGGTTTACTAAATTTTCTTTACGAGCAAATGTAAATACTGATATTTCGAAAAAAGTTCGCATTGGCTTTAATATAACTCCTACTTATAGTGTTACAAAAATGTCTCAGGCTAGCGGTTGGGGAGGAATTATCTCTCATGGTATTCTTTCAATACCGCCATCATATTCAGTTTATAAGGAAGATGGTTCTTACGAATTTGAACCCCCGTCGATGACGTTTGAAGATGGTACTTCAATGAAATGGTATCATAGAAATCCTGTTGCTATGGCTAAAGAAAATGATTTAGACCTCAAACAGTTCAGGGTCTTGGCAAGTACATATTTGTCGTGGAACATCACAGATGATTTGGTATTTAAAACCAGTTTGAGTGCAGATATAAATTACATGGCTCAGGATAGATTTTACCCTACTACAAGTGTAAGACCAGGAACAGGAAGGACTATTGGATCCGCAGCACGTTCTTATAATCTCAACTGGGTAAATGAAAATACATTTACTTATACAAAAACAATAAACGGAGTTCATAATTTTTCTGCCTTAGCAGGTTTCAATGCACAGAAAGCTAATACTGATTTCATTTCTATGCTTGGTCGGGATTTCCCTAACAATGATGTTAGCACACTAAATGCAAGTGCTACAATCCAAAGTGGGACCGGATCTAAATCAGAATGGTCACTGTTATCCTTATTGGCAAGAGTAAACTATGACTATGACAGGAAATACATGTTTACCGCCACAGTTCGACGCGATGGTTCATCACGATTTGGCGCTGATGCCAAGTGGGGTACATTTCCTTCAGCATCTGTTGGATGGCGTATTTCTGAAGAAGATTTTCTGAGTAGCTCCAGTACACTTAGTGAATTAAAATTAAGGGCCAGCTATGGCCTTTCGGGAAGCGATGATATTTCTAACTATGGTTCTTTTGGGTCTGTTGGAAGTAGAAATTATATACTAGGTTCTGGTGCTGGAGGTATAGCCCCTGGTTTGGTTCAAAATTCCATCTCTAATCCATTGTTGAGTTGGGAACAAACAAAAGAACTGGATATTGGTATGGAGTTGGGTTTGTTCAATGACCGGATTTTTATTAATGCTGATTATTATAATAGTTTGACAACGGGTTTACTTCTTCAAGTTCCAATTCCAAATATTAATGGATTCGGGTCATCACTTCAAAATATTGGCGAGGTAAGAAACAAAGGTTTTGAATTTACAGTTGATGGAAGAGTTATTGAGAAAGGAGATTTTAATTGGAATCTTAATTTCAATATTTCATTCAATACGAACTTAGTCGAAAAAATGGGTTTATCTGAAGCTCCTATCATTGACGGTCCTGCTGGCTTTCATGATGCGGCCTATATAACTAAAGTTGGAGAACCTGTAGGTAGCTTTTATGGATATAAAACGGAAGGTATCTATATGACTCAGGCAGAGGCGGATGCCGATCCGGCAAAATTCAATCTTGCCGGTGCTGGAGATTGGAATTACGTGGATGTTAGTGGGCCTGATGGAGTACCAGATGGAATCATGAGCAGCTACGACAGAACAGTAATTGGCAATAATGTTCCCGATTTCATCTATGGGTTTTCAAGTAATATGACCTACAAAGGTTTTGACTTTAGTTTTACCATACATGGTGTTGAAGGAGCAAGCGTCATGAATGGAAACCTCAGAAGTATGTACAGATGGTATGCCGGACAAAATAAAAACTACTGGAAAAGTGAAGCTGAGCCAGGCGATGGTCAGACACCTAAACCTGGAGGCATAACACCAAACCGTAATGCATCGTCATGGTATGTTGAAGATGCTTCATTCCTGAGAATCAAAAACCTGACCTTTGGATATACCGTGCCTGCAAACCTGTTTAATGGAAAAGTAAGTAAATTAAGAATATATACAAATGTTCAAAATTTGTACACATTTACTACTTATCCATTGTACAATCCTGAAGTTAACTCAAATGAAGGTAGAGATGCCCAACTAACTCCTGGAGCGGCTTTAGGAGAATATCCGGTTCCAAGGACTGTTACATTTGGACTTAATTTACAGTTTTAAGCATTATCTTAAATAGGTTAAAAATTTTAAATTTAATAAAATGAAAAATACAAGAATATATATGAGGACTTTAAGACTGCTTAGTGTTATCGTTTTCATTACGATGATTACCTCTTGCAAGGATTTCCTGGATTTGAAACCAATTTCATCTACAACAATGGCGACGTTCTATGATTCGCCAGAAGATTTTGATCAGGCAGTGATTGGTACTTATGCTAATTTGAAAAATGTATATACTTTTGGATATTATTTATTGCTTGGAGATTTGCGTGCAGATAATACTTCCATGCAGGTTCCAGGAGCAGGTCAAGAGACCAATAAAAGAGAAATAGATAGCTTTGACTTAGATCCAACAAATCGAAACCTGAGTAGTATATGGAGTGAAAGTTATCGGACACTACAACGTGCAAATGGTGTATTGACTAATATTAATAGACTTGATTTTGATCAAACTCTTAAGAGCCAATATACTGGAGAAAGTCAGGCCGTCAGGGCGCTGATTTACTTTAACCTTGTGCGCATATTTGGAGATGTTCCATTAGTTACTTCATCGGAGGCAGATATTAGCGCAAGTTATGACACACCGAGGTCTCCTGTTGCTGAAATATACAATCAGATTGTTGCTGATTTAACAAGTGCTATTCCTTTGCTTCCGGATAGTTATTCTGGTAGCGAGTCAGGGCGAGTAACGAAAGGAGCGGCACAGACACTGTTGGGTCAGGTATATTTAACACAAAAGAATTTCTCAGAAGCAGCCACCCAGTTTGGCGATGTAATTGGAAGTGGAGAATATAGTCTTTTGATGAATTATGAGGATAACTTTGAAGGTACAAATCAAGGCAATTCGGAGTCGGTTTGGCAAATTTTATTTAAAAATGGTGAAGGCGGCATGGGAAGTAGCTATCCCAACTGGCACGCACCTGCCGGTTCAGGTGGAATTCTTATTCAAAACGGAAACGCTTTTGCTTTTAATCAGGTTACCAAGGATATTTATGAGTCTTATGAAGATGGTGATTTAAGAAGAGATGTTTCTGTTGGTCTTGGATACACCGATAATGATGGTGTTTGGCAACCTGGCCGTTATGTGAAATTGTATGTTGATCAGGATGCTGGAGAAGGAAATTGGGAATCAGACGCTGATTGGAATGTCTTAAGGTATTCTCATGTGCTGTTGATGGCTGCTGAGGCATTGAATGAAACAAACGGAGGTCCTACAGCTGATGCCTATATGTATATTAATACTGTAAGAAATAGAGCCGGACTTGCTGACCTTATTGGGTTGGATCAAGGTACTTTCAGAACCGCCGTGTATCTTGAGCAACGTGTAGAAGTTGCGTTTGAAGGACATAGGTGGTTTGATCTGCTACGTACAGGCAGAGCCATAGATGTTATAAATTCCAAGTTAGGAGGCGATCCGGACTCAGCGATTGGTCCAAGTGCACCAATAAGCGAATTCCAGTTGCTATACCCAATACCACAATCAGTTATTGATACTAGTAATCCAGGGGTAATTACTCAAAACACAGGATACTAATCGACCTATAAACTAGCATTTGGTTTTTTACAATAATGAACTATTGATATAAAAGCCCCGGAAAGTGAAAACCGGGGCTTTTAATAATCATAATATATTCCTGTTAAGATTTCATGCAACTATTCCCAACTTCAACTGTATGCAATCGTGTTTTTTATATCCACAATTTCGGAAGTAAAATTATAGCATCCAGTCTATACATATATATCGATATTGACTAAGTAAAAATCCAATTGTGAACTCTAACAATTGATTGTGAATAGCTTCGTTATCATTTCTTATATAAAAATCTGTTTAGCAACGTGGCTGCGTGTCTAATCTAAATTAGAATTTTCATAGTTACCTTGTATTTCTAAATTGAAGATAATGTAATGAAAGAATTGTTGATAATAATTCAGAAGAATGTGCAAGCAGAAAACCCATAATAATCAGTGAGACTCGTCAGTTTGGGGAAACATATATTAATAAAGATTTTGACAAGCTCATTTCAATCAAACAGTTCTATGCAGCGAATTCGTTATGTTCCGATTTATTATGCATGCTCCAAATTCTTTGGCACAAAAAATATTTTAATGAAGAGGATAAGTTAGTAATCTATTTTGAGCATAAATAAATTATATAAAATAATCGAAACATGAAAAAGTCAGGGTATGTTTTAGCGCTGTTTTATTTTGTACTTCTTCCATTTAGAAGTCATGCCCAAAAAATCATCACTTCATTTGAAGATCAAAAAGACCTGCAAAATACGTACTTCAGCGATGGAGTTGAGATTGCCCGCTCTACTGATTTCCCTGCTTTGGGTGCTTATTCTTGCAAAGTTGTTTTTCCTGAAAAAGGAGGAACATTTTACATAAATAACATAAAGGCGGCATACAAAGGTGTCATAGAATCTATTAACCCGGAAAGTGAAAATGCACTGCTCTATTTTATCTGGACCAATGAGGCGGCCCAAATAAGTTTAATCATTGAAGATTCCTTAAGCCAAACTTTTACAAAGGAATACACGCTGAAACAAGGCGCAAATCATGTTCAGTTGTCTTTATCCGAGGTGAATAAATTTAACTTGAAACGTATAAAATCAATCGGTTTAAGCTCAAAAAAGAAAGTTGTTTTTTACCTGGATTATGTTGCTTTAGACCAGTATCAACCTGCGCTGGCTAAGCTTGGACGATGGGATGCTGAATATACCACTGAAGTTGAAACCCCTCATTATCCCTGGGGTTCCGATTTGGTCGGAGGTCCAATTAAATCATATTCCATTTCTCCTGTCTTTGATGGAAGAGGAATAATTGAATTAGCCCAACGCCTTGATTTAGATCATCAGGTAACAACCATTGGACGATATCGAGGAGCAGAAAAATATGGATACGGAGATTTTTATAGACACCGTTGTCCTGTAGGAGCCGATAGTACCGTTTTTAATCTTGCGTTTAGGTATATTGCAGATGACCTCCTGTTTAGCCCGGAATTTGATGTTATCATCTGGCCGGGAATACACAAATGGGATAGCTATCCCAAACAGGTTAGAAACTCGATATTGGAAAGGGTAAAGAATGGAACCGGGTTAGTACTTCTTTTTCCGGTCAGTGAAGAAGCCAGTTCAAACCTTTGGGAAATCTCACCCTTGAAAAGCACAAAGGCATATAAGGCTCAGGTAAAGATAAAAGATGCTGAAATCTTCACAACTCCTGAAAAACTCGATACTTCAAAATGGTCACAAACAAGGCCACATTATATTACGAGGGGAGTCTTGTTTGACGCATTTCCATGGGGCCACATGGGTGTTTATCCTTACAAAAATGAAAAAGGTGAGATACTAGTTGAATCAACTGGAGGAAATCCGGTATTGGCGGTTAGCAATTATGGTAAGGGCCGGGTAGTGGCAATGGCCTATCCTGAAAGAGGACTTTTGCCAAGAGTCGATGACCCCTGGGAAACCGGACTCAATTTCCCATACTGGGAGTATATGTGGTCACTGGTAGCTCGATCAGTAATTTGGGCATCCGATAGAGAACCCAATACTTTCATTGAGGAAGCCATTCGTACTCCCGAAGGCCTGACTGTAAAATTGAGTAATGTCCATGAAGATGTGTCAGTTCATGTCCGTGTAATTGATGATTTTGGAATAGAGGAGGAGAAAATAATTACTTCAGTAAATTCAAAACAAACCCAGGCTGTCATAAAATTCAGTAAGAAACTAAAAGGAGGAAGACACCTTGTCAATATCAAATTGAAAGGAGATAAAGGCATCCATGATTGGTATTCTATCATGTTCCAGACAAAAAAACTTGCCGAAATAGTTTCAGTAGAAAATAAGAAATCGGAGGTGCCTGTTGGCACAAAAGTTCATTCGACTATTGTATTAAAATCGACCAATTTAGTTAATGGCAAACTCTCAGCTAGGTTGTACGATAATTATAACCGTCTTGTCGATGAAAAAATTCAGGAAGTATCCTTTAAAGGAGAAAAAGTAGTCAATACTATTTTAAATTCTGAAAACATACTTACCAACCTTGGGAAAACGGAGTTTATCCTTCATGTCAATGACATGCAGACAGATCATAAAGTGAAGGAGGTTTTCTTTATGCAGCCAAGAATTTGGGATGATTATGATGTGACGATGTATCATTTTGGACCGAATCCGCTGCCTGGCGTATGGCCGGCGGTTGATCGCCAGCTTCAGGAACTCAACGTAACAACTTTAGCCGCTTATACCCTCGCAAATAGCAAGCATGCCAACTATAAAGTTCAGGCGCAAACCAGGATTAAGGGTGTGGAATCTCCAGATGGAGGCCCGGATCGGGAATACTATGATGAGATGAAAAGAAAATATATCGAGACAAAAGATAAAAGTCTATTAGTAAGAAAGTATGGGCTAAAAGATTCTGTTTATTTGAATTCATTACGTAATGAACTGAGAACTATGGTGGGGGATTGGAAGAAATTTTCTCCTTCAGCCTATTACATTTATGAAGAACCTTCCTTAACTGTTTATGACGATGCACTTGACCTTGACTTCTCTGAAAGCACATTGAATGCGATGCGCGAATGGCTAAAAGAGGAGTACATAAGCTTAAATGCACTAAATGAACAATGGGACACCAACTTTGCTCAGTGGCAGGATGTGATTCCCGATGATTCATTTGAGGCGAGAGAAAGAGGGAATTACTCTTCCTGGGCAGACCACCGAACTTTTATGGAAATATGTTGGGCCGGTCAATTCAAATTTGTTCAAGACATAGTGAACGAAGTTGATCCGGGTGGTCTCGTCCAACTTTCAGGCACACAGTCTGCAAATTCCCACAACGGGTACGATTACAGTCGACTCAATAAGTATGTTGGCCAGATGAATCCCTATGATATTGACAATCAGCTTGAATATCATCATAATTTCAACCCGAATCTTAAATTATCAGGACAGGCGGGATATGGGGAATTAGGTAAAAGTGTATTATACGATTATTACAATCACCTTTTTTTAAATGAAACCGGTGGATCCTATGTCTTTTGGCAGGTGTCATGTTTAAATCCGGATCTTAGAATTTGTCAAAGCGGACTTGATTTGAAAGCTGGTTTCGATGAAATGCTGAAAAGAGGAATCGGGAGGCTTGTGGGCTCTTTTAAACCGGAAAATGAACTTAGGATAGCCATTCATTTTTCCTATCCAAGTATCCATGCGGCATGGATTTCTGATGGGAAAATAGTTCCTGAAACTGCTGATGATAGTGCCAGCGAGACTCTAAAACAATTTAACAGGAATCGTGATGGATGGGTGAAAGCCTTATATGACGCTGGTCATGGATTTGACTTCATTTCTTATGGCAGTATTGAAAATGGGGGCTTATTAAGCAATGGTTATAAAGTACTTATTCTGCCGATGAGTTATGCCCTGAGTGACGAGGAAGTCCGGCAAATAGAAAAATTTGTTGAGCAAGGCGGTATTCTGATCGCTGATGCGCTACCCGGCGTCATGGATGACCATACAAAATTCAGGTCAAAACGGGCACTGGCTGATGTATTCGGGATTCAAGCAAGGTCTTATAAAGTAGAAGAATTGGTAACGCCGAAAGGGGAATCAAATATAAAAATTAAAAAAGCTGATGTTTTATTGAAGCAGGATAATAAGCCTCAACTTCTATATAACAAATATGGCAAGGGAAGGGCCTACCTGTTAAATTATTTTATGGATAGATATCCGGAAGAAAAGTCGGCCCACAACAATGAACCTTCGCTCGCCAGGATTAGAAAAATATTTGATAAGGAAAAACTTACATCAGGAATCACAATTACCACATCTATTGGCAACCCTGCAAATAGTGTAGTGAAATATTCATTTTCTGAAAATAGCGGATCTACCCGATTATTGGGTTTGCTGCCAGGAAAAACAGGCAACGATAGAGAAATCAATCTTCATATAAATGATGCTGCTCATTTATACGATATCCGCAATAAGAGATATTTGGGTTCGGGAAATGATTTTAAAATTAAAGTAAAAACATCCGTCCCGGAATTATATGGTTTAGTACAGGGAAAAATTGATCACATCAAGGTGGAGGCTCCATCAACCTTGAACCGGGGAGAAAAAATAAAACTGGATTTTGAAATGATTGGAGAAGATATTTCAGATTTGAAATCTGTTGTTCGGGTTGATGTGTTTAGTCCTGATGGAAAAATGATTAATTACTATAGTGATAACTGCGATCTAAACAATAGTTCGGGTTCATACAGCTTCAATACTGCGCTTAACGATCTTCCCGGTCTCTGGAAAATCCGGCTGACAGAAGTGATCAGTAGTGTGGAAAAAGAAGTTTCAATTCATCTAAATTAGAATAAATACTATTGCGATGCATAAACGAGTAAAAAAGCAAATATTGAAATTAAAATACCTTTCCTTGATTTTTGGTTTTGGGTATTTGATAACTGCTTGCCAGAATGATAAAATCTATTCCGAGGCGAATATTGATGGATATGAGATACTAACGCCAAAGCCAGGGCCGGGGCCCCGAATCAATGGTCCATTAGTTTATGGTTCACGCCCGGGAAACCCATTTCTTTATAAAATCCCATGCCAGGGAGAGCGTCCGATAAGTTTTTCTATTGATGAACTTCCTTCAGGGTTACAGCTTGATTCTTCAACGGGTATCATCACTGGAACAACTCCTCAGGCAGGTGAATATAATCTTGTGCTAAAAGCCGGCAATTCTCATGGGGTATCTGAACGAAACTTTAAGATAGTAGCAGGAGAAAAACTGGCGCTCACACCTCCAATGGGATGGAACCATTGGTATGCACATTACAGTCGTATTACCGATGAAATGATGCGTGAAGCCGCAGACATCATGATCAGTAGTGGAATGAATGACGTGGGTTATCAATATATTAATATCGATGATTGCTGGATGTTGAAAAAAACGGATTCATTTCGATTTGATCAGCTCAGGGATGAAAATGGGAATGTACTGACCAATAAAAATTTTCCAGATATGAAAGGTCTTACAGACTATATACATGACAAAGGTCTGAAAGCTGGAGTTTATTCCTCACCCGGCCCGCTAACTTGTGCCAAATTTACAGGTTCGTATCAGCATGAAGAACAGGATGCGCTTCAGTATGCTGATTGGGGTTTTGATTTCCTGAAGTACGACTGGTGCTCTTATAAAACAATTGTAGGTTATGATCCTGATCGCAAAACAGCTATAAAACCATTCAAGATTATGGGAGATATTTTAAAGAAACAAAATCGTGACATAGTCTATAATATTTGTCAATATGGAAGAAATAATGTGTGGGAATGGGGTGCTGAAGTTGGCGGTCATAGCTGGCGTACTGCTGGTGATCTGGGATTTAATCTCGACAAGGTATTTGATGTAGCCCTGAAGAATGCTGAACTCAGACAATATCAAAAGCCCGGTGAGTGGAATGACCCCGATTATATTCAGATCGGTTGGTTTGGTGGTGCCAGAAAACACAATGCCCCGGAACCTACAAATATGTCTCCCAATTTGCAATATGCATATATGTCATTGTGGAGTCTCATGGCATCCCCCATATTTTTTAGTGGGGATATGTCAAAACTCGATGATTTCACGCTGAATATACTTTGCAATCCTGAAATTATAGAAGTGAATCAGGATTCTCTCGGAGAATGTGGTTTGGTAATTCATCAACAAGACAGCAGTTTTTTAATGGTTAAAAATTTAGAGGATGGGACAAAAGCTGTTGGTTTATTCAACAGGCGAAATGAAGCTGTTGAAATTACAGTCCAATGGAATGAAATCGGAATCAATGGAAAATGGATGGTTCGTGACCTTTGGAGACAAAAGGATATAGGGAGGTATAAAGAAAAATTCAGGGCAATAGTTCCTGCTCAGGGAGTTGTGATGGTGAAAATCAGCAAAAAGGATTAAACGATGAAATGAGATAATATTTCAATATTCAAAAGAACGGAAGAAAATAATATAGGTAAATACAATAAAAGTTATGAACAAAAAAAAATTAGTTATTTCATTATTTGTATTCATGTTTTCTTTTGGATGCAAAACTCCTGAAGTCAAACAGAATACATCGACCCCACCATTTATCATAGATGCCCATACGCACTATGAAGCAACAGATGAATGGGAAGCATCATTTTTGGAAGTTTATAAACGATATAACGCCATGGCTTGCCTGATGATTTCAATGAAAAACCTTGATCGCGGAATTAAATTTGCAAAAGCGCATCCCGATCGGGTTATTCCTTATGCTGCAATAAATATTGACAGTGAAACAATAATAGAAGATATCCATAAGGTTCATGATATGGGATTTAAAGGATTAGGCGAGTTGTTCTCTAAAAACCAATGGAATTACGACGATCCTAAGTATGAACAATTGTGGACAGTTGTAGAAAAATTGGGGATGCCTATTATGCCCCATACCGGAATCCTTGCAAATGGTAAAATGTCAAGGCAGCGCCCGGGATATATAGCAACGATAGCATCAAATCATCCAGATTTGCAAATTCATGCAGCACATTTCGGAAACCCATGGTATAATGAGGCCGGTGAGGCAACCCGGCGAAACGCCAATTTATATTTTGATTTGACAGGTTCGTCCCTCCTAAAAAAAGATAATGATCCCGGCTTCTGGAAACAGTTCCTTTGGTGGACGCCTTATCTTGGAAAATCTCACATGCCAAAGAGCGCTGTACCCGCATTTGAAAAAATTGTCTTTGCCTCCGATGAGCATCCTGAAGCTTTTGAAGAAAACATCATCAGATTCAACAAGGTGCTGGATGCATGTGGAGTTTCAGAAGAAACAAGGGCTAAGGCTTACGGGCTTACCATTGCAAGGATGCATGGAATTTCAGTGAATTCTGAACAGTAATTCGTTTGACAATCATTTTATATTGAGTTAACTTTTAATTTATCAATTATGCGAACACTATTTTCAACCATATTTTTTCTATTTGCCTTTTTGGGGACAATTAAGGCGAATGATATTACAATTACTGAGGACTGGAAAATCCATGTAAAGCCCAATACTCACATAGCTGTGACCAAAGCGGCCGAGGATCTTCAAAACTTCCTTGGCAATCGACATGGATTGGAGCTTGAAATTGTCGAAACAGGCACTGGCCCTGGTATTTATCTGTCAGTAAATGAGAAGATAAAAAACGATGGTTTTTCCATGAAAGTAAATGCATCTAAACAACATTTGCTTATCGAAGCGCCTAATCCTCGTGCCGTATATCAGGGGGTATTGGTTCTCGAAGATTATCTTGTTGATAGACCGGTGGTTCCGGAATCGCTAAAAGAAAATGTAAGTTACCCTTTCAAGGACAGGTATCTGGTATGGGACGTGAATCTTACCGGACAGAATAAAATGGCCAATGGTTTTAGTCTGGAAAACCACATACGTGAGGCAGTGCGGCTTGGTTATTCGGGTATCGAATGCAATCGATTTATTGGGATGGAACTTCTTCAGCAAGGTAATCCTGAAGATTCTTACTCTTGGTTCTCCTATTGGGGTCCATCAATGGACCAGTTTGTTTCTTCTCCACTCTTTGACGGTGTTTTCCCGAAAGAGTATCTCGAAAATAATCTCTCAGATTTAAAACATGTGGTTCAGGTAGCAAAATCTTATGGTTTAAAGCCCATTTTTTTTGGGTACGAACCCCGCTATGTCCCGGAAGATTTTTTACAAAAACACCCTGAATTGCGAGGGCCGCAGGTTGATCATCCGCTGCGAAGCATACAGCCACGCTATACACTTTGCACCGATAGACAAGAAGTGCGTGAGCACTACCGTGCCCTTGCCCAAAAACTTGCTGAAGAAGTGCCGGATATTGCTGAGATGCACATGATTATTCATGATAGCGGAGCCGGACTGTGCTGGTACAATGCGCTATATAGAGGGAAGAATGGCCCTGAACATTGTAAGGATATACCAATGGAAGAGCGTATGAATAAGTTTTTAGGAGCTATTCAGCAGGGATTCAGCGATGGCGGACTAGATATACCAATAGTAGCCCAACCACACCAGGGAAATCTTTCAGATTTTGATGCCCTACTTACCGGAGCGCCAAAAGGAGTCAGTATGACTTCCGGTAGCTGGACATCCTGGAGTCTCACAAGAAATGACCCCTTAGGGATTGATCTTCATATTCTCGAAAGATCTAGGGAAACCGGACGCAGGACCTTATATTATCAACAGCATTTTACCGGCTTCGATGTCGCCCCTACAACGGAATTTCCTGTACCCTATTTTCTTGCAGCACGACTTAAACGAGCTTTAAAACTTGGCCTTGATGTACTGACTACTCTGGGGGGAATATCTTCACCTCCTATCAAAAAACAATCAGCCATGCAAGAAATATACAGGCAATTTCTTCTCAATCCCGAGACACCTGAAGAAGATTTGGTAAATAACGTTGCAGCAAAATTAGGAGGAGAAAAAGGAGGTCAGGTTTTGGTAGAGATATGGAAAGATATTGATAAAACTATTAGAGAAGACCGTAATACTATCGGATTTGGTCAGGGTCTTGAGTATGCTTCCAGACGTACGCTGGTTAGGCCGCTTGTGCCCGATCAGGCAGCTCTTTTACCTTATGAACGTGAATGGTGGCTACGATATACATTCTCAGGATATCAACGTTTTGGTCATGCGCATATGTTTCGAGGTGAAGGCGGATATCCTTCTCTGGATTATTATCCAAAAAAAATTGAACAATCAGCGCAGGCAAGAGACGCATTCCAAAAATCCAGTCGCCGATTACAGAAGTTTATAAAAGAAAATCGGGGAATTGCTCGCAAATATTCCTATTTGGTTGACCATGAGCGGCAACTACGCCTTCTTGGGCACATCTATGCAACCGGGGCATTCCTCTACGAGGGTCAGGCGCTAATTGATTATTACAACAAAAAAAATATATGGGAAGGAGCCAAACAGACTGTGGATGCTGATATTTTGAGATATGAACAGTTGGTAAAAAAGGAGATAGACAACACGCAGGCGCTAATAGATTTTCTGAATGAGGGTGGTGATATAGGTATGTCGCTTCTTCCTGAAGAAACGACATGGGCCTACAGCGACTATCTACCTATTTTGTTGGAGAAAAAAATTGAGATAATGCAGCGGCACTTACCGGAAATCAGAGAGGTGCTAAACCGTTATTTTAATAGTGAATATTAAAGGATTTGTAACTCTCAAGAGTTCATGATCTAATCGTAATGACCTTATCTCTGAAAGGCATTTCACAAATGGATTTTATAAAGCTGGCTTAAAATAGGTTGGAGAAATAATTTTACAGCGGAGTGCCAAAAGAAAAAATTAATTTTAACTTAAAATAATTATGAAAAAATTTGCCTTTGTTATCAGAACCGTAATAATTCTTAGTTCAATTAAATCACCATTAAGGAAGATAATATTTCCTTATGTATCCAAACCCCTGTTAATTCTATTTTTTATAACCCCCTCTACAATGACGTTTGGTTTTGTCAACGACCTTCGTCAATTAGGTTATAGTCTGATTCCGGCGCCGCAAAATATTGAGATCACCGGAAAGAAACTCGTTTTTGACAATAGTTGGTCCATCGAGTCTAAATTTGACGCCAATAATATTGTTTTGAAGACGCTTCATAAAGGAGCTCTGGAATTTCATCGGATTAATTTTTCAGGTAGTGGAGAAGGAAGAATTGTTCTGGAAATAAAATCAGG
>CAZDRA010000092.1:0-17504 GCA_964507705.1 uncultured Roseivirgaceae bacterium
CTTTGTGTTTTATACAAAAATAACAAATTAGGTAAATATACGGGCATTCATTTTTCTTTTATAGATGTGGTCAATTGTTGTCTAGTTGCATATATGACTACATTTATTTTTTATGGGTTTTAACAACACTTTGTTTAATTATCAATAATGAAATAAATACTTGATTGTCTGTTGTTTATAGTAATTTTTGCTAATCATATAAATTACTCTTAATCAATGAGTCAAAGTTTAAAAACGAACCATTTAACAATGGTATTTGGTTTGTTTCAAAGTATTGGAAAATTGTGATATGCCAATTTATCATTGAAGTTTTACACCTATTTTGTTCTTACTATTTCTCCGGGATTTACCGTCTAAACACATAGCTATCATACCACGGTCATTTCTATCCTTTTGCCCAATAAAATTAAAACCTGACATTTCGTATGACCAAATTTATATGCACTACACGCCAATATTAATGCCAAACATATATTTCTTTAGTCCACAGACACTTAGAATATGAGAGGCCAACTAATGTGTATAATTATGATACACTTAGATGTAAAAATTTTATACAATTGATCTTTGCAAATGAGTAAATTTATTGTTGAGATAGCATGAAAATATTGCATTTATAAATTTTTTAAGAAAGGATGCAAATGGTCAAACTTCGGACAAATCTTTTTTTTTCAGGCATATAATAATATTAATCATATATTGTTTTTAATATTACTTGGATAATCATTAAGATCAATTATTTATATGCTAAAACATAGAAGCGGTGTTTTTTTCTATTCCTGAAAGAAGCATTATTTTGAATTTTAATATAGGATTGAAAATTATTTTAACAGATAATTTGATTAAATAGCTTGGTTGTCAATAATTTAGCAACAAACTATTAAAGTTTGTTATAGATTAGGATCGGTGATTCAGAGATTTAAATTGAAATAAATTTATATTGCGGCAATAATCTAACATTTTGATGGATTATTGGATGAATGCCATTGAACCACAAAGTGAAAATGAATGTTTAGAAAACTACTTTTATTAATATTATTTCCTTTCATCACATCACATTTATTTTCGCAAGAAAATGATGTCTTTATTACAGGAAATGTAGTTGGCGAAAATGGTGAGCCCATTCCCGGTGTAAATATTTTTATTCAAAATACCTCCAATGGAACAATCTCTGAATTTGATGGCAATTATCTAATATCTGTTCCCGCTGCTGCTCAGATTATTGTTTACTCTTACATTGGATACCTCACAATTGAAGAGCCTATTAACAATCGTAACGTTATTGATATCGTATTGAAGGAAGACACAAAGCAACTTGAAGAGATTGTTGTTACTGGATATTCTTCACAAAAAAAAGCTGATGTCATTGGTTCGATATCTTCATTAGATCCCACAGTAATTAAAGATATGCCGATTACCGGATTAGACCAGGCACTGCAAGGTCGGGTATCAGGGGTATCAGTTACACAATCTTCCGGAACACCTGGAGGTGGCATCATGGTGAGGGTGCGTGGAAATTCTTCCATTTCCAGCTCTAACAGGCCATTGTACATTGTTGATGGCATTCCTGTCAGGGATGGGGGATTATCTACAAGAAGTTTTGGTGGGCAAAACGATAATGCTTTGTCAACCATAAATCCTAATGATATTGAATCAATTGAAATACTCAAAGATGCGTCTGCCAAAGCAATTTATGGTTCCAGAGCTGCAAATGGTGTAGTAATTATTACTACCAAGAGAGGAAAAATAGGGTCGCCGACAACATTCGAATTTGATGTGCAAAGAGGAATTGTCAATCCTACAAATACCGTCGAAGTGCTTAACGCAAAAGAATTGCTCACACTGCAAAGAGAGTCTTTGTTCAATGCAGGAGAAGATCCTGACGATGCAGGAACTCCCGGTATAACCGACGCCGTAGATACTAGATGGCAAGACGAAGTGATGAGACAAGCTATTGTGCAGCAGTATCAATTATCAACAAAAGGGGGGACAGAGAAAACTCAATTTTACCTAAGTGGATCATACAGAGATGAAGAAGGTGTAATGCTCAACAATGATTTCAAAAGAGCAACCCTGGTAGCAAATATTGATCACAAAGCTACAAGCAGACTTACCTTTGGGCTTAACCTGAATTTAGCCAGAACCAAGAACAACCGTGTAAAAGGAGATAACTTTTTAGATGGTGTATATAATGCGGCACTCACCAGCTTACCATATTATCAACCATATGATGAAAATGGAGTATTGTATGCTCCCGGAGATGCAGGCTATGCAGGTTTCCCAAATTTCAATCCTGTTGGTCAGGCCATAGAACCCAGGTTTGATACCTATGCCTCGAAGCTCCTTGGAGGTTTGTATGCCAAATATGAAATAATTCCCAATCTATTCTTTACTACAAAATTTAGCGTTGATTATACTTCAACAATAGAAGATCAATTTGAGCCTACTACCTCAGCAATCGGTGGGTTTCTCCAAAGTGTTCGTCAACAGGGTTATGGTATATATAGTACAACGGAAGCATCTACCATGCTCAATAATAATGTATTGTCCTACAATACATCCATTGGAGATATACATGAGTTTGGCGCGATACTGGGAACGGAGTTTATAAGCAGGACATCAAGAAGAGGGTCAACAGTTGGTATCCTTTTTCCGAGCGACGATTTTACGTATTTGACATCTTCAGGGCTGATACTTGATGGATCTTCCTTTCTTGTAAATAGTGGTCTGATTTCCTTTTTTGGTAAAGTAAATTATAAATTTAAAAGTAAATATCTGGCTCAAGTTAGTGCAAGATATGATGGTTCATCTCGGTTTGGAGAAGATAGAAAGTTCGGATTTTTTCCAGCGTTTTCGCTTGGCTGGAGAGTTTCAGAAGAAGAATTTTTATCAAGCAGCTCATGGCTGGACGATTTGAAAGTTAGAGCCAGCTATGGCCTTACGGGAAATGAGCGCATCGGTAATTTCCAGTACCTCGCATCATGGGGTGCTACTACTGCCTATAATGGAATTCCCGCCATCGGGCCTGCAACTCTTGGCAATCCAAACTTGGGCTGGGAACAAACTACAGAATTTGATGTCGGAGTTGATCTGGCACTTTACGCTGGTAGAATTCAATTGGTCTTTGACTACTACTATAATGTAACTAATGATTTGCTGTTAAGTGAAGCACTGCCATTTACTACAGGATTTGGCTCCTTACTTGGAAATCTTGGGGAGGTAAGCAACGAAGGTATGGAGCTTACTATAATGACAGTGAATATTGATAAAGAAGTTAAATGGACTACTCAATTTAATATTTCAAGAAATAAGAATATTGTTCAAAAATTGGCCACAGACGAGCCTCAATTTTCAGGGTATAATACTTTTACGAATAGTACACACATTGTCGCTACCGGAAAACCTTTGGGCACATTCTGGGGTCTTAAATTCCTCGGAGTAGATCCGGGAACAGGTGATGCTATTTATTTTGATAAAAATAATGATGGAAAATTGACGGCAGATGATGGCACATTTATTGGTGATGCGCAGCCAGACTTCTTTGGTGGGTTCACAAATTCTGTTTCTTATAAAGGATTTGATTTTTCACTTTTTTTCCAATATAGCTATGGCAATCAGATGATTAATTTTGGAAATACTACACTAATTAATTCCGGAGAAGAAATCAATAACAATCAATCAAGAGAGGCATTGAAAAGATGGCAAAAAGAAGGAGACATCACCTCTGTTCCGAAATATGAGTTTGGCAATACTGTCAATAATAGATTTAGCTCAAGGTTTGTGGAAGATGCCTCTTACCTAAGATTAAAAAATGTAACACTTGGCTATAGCCTAAACAGGGAAATTCTTAACAAGCTTAAACTCAATAAATTGAGGGTTTATGCATCGGGAACAAATATATGGACACTGACAAACTATTCAGGGGCTGATCCCGAGGTGAACAGCTTAGATGGTTCTACAACTGCCCAAGGTCTTGATTTATATACTTTCCCCCAGGTACAAACAATTTTGTTTGGTCTTAATTTGAGTTTTTGATGAAGTTCAAAATATACATATCGCTATTTATCATAATTGTAAATACTACATCATGTGCTGATTTGTTAAATCCTAAACCTGTTGATAGGATTACTGACGACAAAGTTTTAGTTGATGCCAATTCTGCCAGAGTAGTATTAACTTCCGCTTATCGCGATCTGGCTAATTTTGGTGCTCCAAAAATTATAGCTGGAGATTTAACATCTGATAACCTTATTCATAATGGCACTTTTACCCAATATCGTGAGATAAGTAGCAAAGATATATCAGCCTCCAATGGTTCTGCCAGTTCGATGTGGGGAGTGATTTATAGTCTGTCATATATAGCAAGTTTCTTATATGAAGGACTTCCTGCCATAGATATTCCGCAAAGTGTTTTTAGTGAAATCACGGCAACTGCAAGTTTCCTGAGAGCCTATGGCTATTTTGTTGGTGTTTTTACTTATGGTGGCTTGCCTATTGTCACCACCACCGATCTGGAAACAAATAGAATAATTCCAAGAGCTAGTCTTGAAGAAACATTGGATTTTATAGAATCTGATTTGCTTTATGCTTTAGATAAATTGCCCGAAGATCCATTCAACTCCGGCGAAGTGTCCAATGGTGCTGTAAAGGCCTTACTGGCCAGATTTTATCTTTATAAAGAAAATTGGTCCGAAGCAGAAAAATTTGCAAGCGATGTGATTCAAGGGAATGGTACAAAAGAGTATTTGCTTGAAGAAGAATTTGAAAATGCCATTGGTGATTTTAGCACAGAATCAATTTTAGAAATAGTGTACAGTGCTAATGACAATCCCGGTACTTCGACTAATTTTAGTATAAATAATCTTTTCGTGGGAAGAAGGGAAATTATCCCATCGAGTGAAATGGTCTTGGCACTACAAAATGATGGTGGAAAAAGACAAGTTGTTATGGAGTTTGATGGCAAAAACGCTCGAGGTTCTGACAACGGATGGACCATTACGAGATATGGTTCTTTCGATAATATTCAGCTCATTAGGTTATCGGAAATGTATATGATTCGAGCGGAAGCCAGGGCACAGCAAAACAATATTTCTGGCGCTGAAAGTGCCGAATCGGATATAAATGTAATAAGAGTGCGAGCAGGTGTTCCGCTGATCCAGGGAACTTCCAAAAATCAAATGCTTTTGGTGATAGAAAATGAAAGGCGAATGGAGTTTTGCTTTGAAGGACACAGATGGTATGATTTGGTAAGAACCGGCAGAGCAAAATCAGTAATGGATGAATTTACAAGTAATTGGACAGATAAGGATGAACTATGGCCTGTCCCGTTGGGAGAGATCACCAACAATCCATCTCTGAAAGATGCTCAAAATCCAGGTTATTAGGGAAGAGAGAATGATAGAATGCAATGGTTCGTTATAAAACTTTAACACATTGATTATGATTAATTTACACGATTTGTAAAATTTCTTATAAACAACTGATAATCAAGCTTGTAATTTATAATTCATCATTTATAATTAATAATTAAACGAAGTGTTGATATAATCATTTAATTAAAATGAAGGGCATAAAATATATTATTTCTATAATGGTTCTTTTCGCATTATTCTTGTCGTGTGAAAATACTGAAGAAATTATTTTTGAAGGTCCGTATCATGCTCGATTTACTGAGACAGAAAGTGAAGTCCTTGAAAATTATAAAGATCCTTTCAATCAAAATTTGAATGAACAAGTATCAATCGAACTCCATATTGCAGCTCCAACACCTAACAGTACTACCATAATAACTTATGAAGTAAGTGGAACAGCAATTGAAAATGTTGATTATATTATTGATGGAGGAGATAAAAAAAGAGTACTTATTCCTGCAGGTTTGCATAAAGGAGAAATCAAGTACTTTCCTATAAATAATAGAGAAATGACCGGTGATAAAACAATAAAGTTTACCATCACAAGTGTAAATAACGAATTGGAATCGGGTTTTGGAGAAACTGGAATAAATGGAAGGTTTCATACCGTTACGCTAAAGGATGATGATTGCCTGGTTGATTTAAGGAAGTTTGAAGGAATATGGGAGTTTGACCAAAATGATGGAGAGTTTGTCTATGATGTTGAAATACTGGTCGATTGGTCATCAAATAATAGAATATTTATGCTTGGATTTACGGGCTTAGATTCTTCATTGTTTGCTTTTGCCAATCTTAATCTTTGTAATGGCGAATTTGAAATTCCTGAGCAATTGTTAGCTGGAGTAAGTCAGCTTGAAAATACCAGGTCTGAAGGGAAAGGGTCATTTGATTCTGAAGTAGAATTGCTCAATTTTTCGTATTCATACGATATTGCAGGGCCAACGATCAGGACCGTAAATGCAAAAAAGAAAAAAGAATAAGCTGGATAATATGAAATCTTTTATAAGTAAATACTTGAGCATACTGATTATGATATTGCTTGTGGCTTGCAAGGAAAATCATGAAATAAAACCGGCTACTTATTCTCTATTGCTCTCCGGCGAAGAGAGTAAATCCTGGAAGCAGGTTTCTTTTACTTTCATTTTTAATGAGAATGAAGAAGAAGATTTGGACGCTTATCGTATTTATGGTATCCCTGACTGTGAAAAAGATAATATATATACTTACATAAGAGAAGGTAAACAATTAGAAATTTACCAGGGTGAAACTAAGTGTGATCCAGAGGGTGATGATCTGTTGGCCAGAACAAGTTGGGATGTTGTTAATGCAAACGCAAATTTGTTCATTGGAGGTAGCGATCCATTTATCCTTGCACAATTGACAGAAGATTCTCTTGTATATGGATTTAGAGACACATTGGTTGCGCCAATTGGCAGTAGCACATTTTGGGAATTCCCCGGCATAGCCCAATGGGTATATAAACCAATTAATTAAAAGATGAAGATTAATTTTAGAAATTTGGTTTTAAAGTATTGGTTGATATTCATGTTTTCAATAATGTCATTAGTTGTTCATGCCCAAAAATCAACTTCGAAAACAAATACACCGTACCTGAAAAATTTATCTGTCGAATTGGACAAGATATATCAGGAATATAAAGAATCTGTAGAAATATTTGCTTTCGAAAGAGACGTTTTACTAAGAGAAGTACTTGACAATGGAAGTACAGTTAAGCTAATCAGAATACTACCATCGGGAATCCCTGAATATTATAAAACATTTAATTTTAGAGCTTCACAAAATGTGGGGACCACCAAGCTGCGACCACGTGCCGATCTTTCCCTAAATCTAACCGGGAAAAATATGTTTATTGGTATATGGGATAGTGGCTCCACCAATGTCGAGCATCAGGAATTTGGAGAAAGGGTTGAAATAAAAGACAATATACCCTTTGACGACCATGGGACACATGTTGCCGGGACAATTGCAGCAGCAGGAGTAAACTCTCAAGCAAAAGGTATGGCTTATGAAGCTAATATCATTGCCTATGAGTTTAGCAATGATAATTCAGAAATGGCAGCTGAGGCCGCAGAGGGACTCATTATCTCAAATCATTCATATGGATTAAGAACAGGCTGGGATGTAACTTCCGGGGGCACAGGATGGCAATGGTTTGGTGATCCTTCAATTAGCAATGTTGAGGATTATCGCTTTGGGTACTACGATGCTTCCAACAGTAAGGTTTGGGACGACATCGCATTTAATGCCCCATTTTATCTCATTGTAAAATCCGCAGGCAATGACCGTACAGATGTTGGTGATGGCACAAGACCTCCTGATGGTCCTTATGATTGTATCGGGGCAAAAAGTGTCGCAAAAAATATATTGACCATTGGTGCTGTTGAGCATCTTGATGGCGACTATACCGGACCGGAAGATGTTGTCATGGGTGATTTTAGCAGTTGGGGACCCACAGATGATGGAAGAGTGAAACCGGACATCAGCGCAATTGGTGTTGATGTATTTTCTACTCTTTCAGGAGGAGTAGACGTTTATGGAATGCTGTCAGGAACTTCTATGTCAGCACCAAACACAACTGGAAGTTTGGCATTATTGCAAGAGTATCATGCACAACTATATTCGGGCACATATATGAGATCAGCCACATTAAAAGGTCTGGTTATCCACACTGCCAATGAAGCCGGGAAAAACCCAGGGCCAGATTATGAATTTGGCTGGGGATTATTGGCAGTTGACAAGGCAGCAAATATGCTGACAAGAAATGATGGAAAAGATTATATAGTTGATGAATTAAATCTTCAAGAAAATGATTCAATGGTGGTAATGGTAAGCTCTGATGGTACAGCTCCATTGGTTGCAACAATTTGCTGGACAGACGTACCCGGTAACCCCGCCCCTATCAGTTTAAATCCAACTGATCTTATGTTGATAAATGATTTGGATATCAGAATTTACGATGAAAATAATATTGAGTTCATGCCATGGATACTCGATCCTACTTCTCCGGATAAAGGGGCTTCATTTGGAGATAATTTTAGGGATAATGTTGAAAAAATTGAGATTTCGACTCCAGCACCTGGAGAATACAAGATTGTGATCAAACATAAAAATACGCTACGCAACAATAATCAAGATTTTTCTTTACTGGTATCTACTTCTTCTTTAGACTTAAGTCTTACTAATTTTTACTGGATCGGAAATTCGGGTGACTGGAATGATCCAACCAACTGGTCATTGAGTAGTGGTGGAAATGTCGCAGGTGGAATACCTCAAATAAGTAATCCGGTAATTTTTGATAATAACTCTTTTAATAACCCAGTAAACACTATAAATTTTTCAAGTAGTGCTACTTGCTACAATATCAATTACTACGCTACCGATTCATGCAATATTGACCTCGCTTCTTTTAGTTTGAATGTTGATGGAGGCATTTTCAATGAAAACAACAAAGTTTCTTTTCAAAATGGTAAAATTTCTTTTAAAGGAATCATATCAAAGAACAATCAAATCCTGGCTGGCCCTACAGCTTTTAATACTGTCGATATGGAGTTTATATCAACAAATGGTTCTTGGAACATCGTTAATGATTTTTCGGCTAAAAATATAAATATTGAAAATAGTTCACTTTTCGCTGCAAATAAATCAATCAACTTATCGTCATTGGTTATAACAGCTACAACTAAAAATGAAGTGAATTTTTCATCATCAACTCTCAATGGCCTTGATTTTATAAATATATCTGTAGGAACTGCGGTAGACTTTGATAATTCAACTATTATTTTTTCCAATGAAAATGGGAACACTTCAAAGTCTATTTTAGCCAGTGGAAATTCCTTTCATAATATTATAGTTGAACAAATAGATTTGACTATGACAGGTAACAATACTATCAATAAATTAGTTATTGATGGATCATTATCTTTGATCGGAGACAATACAATTGACAGTCTGAGGCTTTCTGATATTAGTTCTCTTTCTCTCAGTGAAAATTCTACACAGACCATAAACAAGCAATTTGAAGCTACCGGTAGTGTAAATAATCCAATAGAAATTACTTCTTCCGGAATTGCTAACGCCTCAATTATCTCAGACGATAGTAACATCCGATTTTGCTTTGATTACCTAAATGTAACAAATGTCTCTGTATCAGGTAGTACTGGTTTTCTGTCAGGTGATAATAGCACTATAAATGCAAATAGCACTGGATGGATAGAAGTTAATTGTGATGATGCGCTATTTCCATCATTTGATGTTAAATTTCCATGTGCCCTCGGAGAAGTACGATTTGAAGATACAAGTACCGGTTTCCCAACTGAATGGAATTGGAATTTTGGAAACTTGCAGTTCCCTCAAGAAAACAACTCATCGTCTCAAGATCCATTTCATAACTATAGATTTGAAGGAGATTATGAAGTTACTTTTAATGTAAGAAACAATCAATTCGATAAGACAATCACACGAACAATTACAATAATTAATTTTGAAAGTGGATTGGGCGTACCAAGTATTAATATTAATGGAACCCGACTGACCTCTTCAATGATTTCGCCAAATTATCAATGGTATTTTAATAATTCACCTATTCCTGGAGCATCCGAGAGAATTTATGAAATCGCCAATCCAGGCTTATATTATGTAACTGTTTTTGATGACAATTGTCTCTTCAGGTCTGAATCTACTATCGTGACATCGATTGAAAGAGAATCTCTACAAAATGATTTTACTATTTATCCTAATCCATCTTCAGGGATGATTACCTTCAATGTTATCAATAATTTCTATGGGCAAATTGGTGTTAAAGTCTATAATGTTATTGGCATTAATATTCTTGATTTGGAATATAAAAAAGATGCTGACTCAATTGAAAAGCAATTTTCACTTCAAGATTTCCCAACTGGAATTTACAGCATCATTGTAAATATGAATGGTAAAACAAGTACTAAAAAAATAGTACTAACTCGTTAGATTCCTTTCTACAGCTTAGGTAATATCAAAAATAATTCATCCTTGATATATTCATGCCTGATGCACTTATATCGAAAACATACTTCATTTATCCATAATACTTACTCCACTCCGTTTTATTATTGTTGCACTTTTTTAGGCTTGTCTAAATATATATTTTTATTCACTGTATTTTTGATTTTGTCTTATCAAATTGTAAATTTGTAAGAACAGGGTCAATTAATTTAAATGACTTTAATATGATTTTTGATATCTTTAAAAAAAGAGGAGAAGAAATAATTTCAGAATCCAAGGCAATATTATCAGAGCTAATCCCTGGACAAAAAGCGAAAATAAAAAGCTTGTCTTCTGATTGCTTTGGAATTGAGCGACAAAGACTGATGGATTTAGGGTTTGTTCCTGGTTCAGTTGTCGAGGTTGAAGTTATCAGTCCATTTAAGGATCCAACAGCTTATCGCATAAAAGGAGGGCTAATAGCACTAAGGAAAAATCAAGCAAGAAAAATCCAAATTTCTCCAGCTTAAACTCAAATCCAGTGTCTTTCCAAAAGTTTAACTCATCGCATAGTGACTGCGCCGACTGTCCGATACACGATAAGCTGTATCTTCAAAAACTTGGCGTAAATGCCGCCAATTCCGATTTTGTAATTGCGTTAGCCGGAAATCCAAACACTGGAAAAAGTACAATATTTAATGCACTCACGGGATTAAAGCAACATACCGGAAACTGGACAGGAAAAACAGTAGCACGTTCTGAGGGAAGTTTTTCTTTTCATGATAGAAAATACAAAGTCATTGACTTGCCGGGAACATATTCCTTAATTTCTTCAAGTATGGAAGAAGAGATTGCACGTAATTTTGTTCTGTTTGGTAAACCAGATGTAACTGTAATAATTGTTGATGCAACAAGGCTTGAGAGAAATCTAAATCTTGTTTTGCAAATGTTAGAAATTTCTTCCAGAGCAATTGTTTGTGTAAATTTAATTGACGAGGCTGAAAAAAATGGAATAGTAATAGATGCTAAAGTATTATCGAGGGATTTGGGCGTACCGGTTGCATTAACTAATGCCCGAGATCAGAAAGGCATATATGAACTTCTTACCTACATAGAAAAAATTGCTGTATCCAGCGATCCGCCAAGAGCAAAAACTAACTATAATTTCCCAGAAGAAATTGCATTTCCAATTGATAAGTTAAAAGGGATATTAAAAGGAATATTTCCTGATATGCCAAATACTTTGTGGTTATCAATCAGACTTTTAGATAATGATGAAAGTTTGATTGCTGCTATAAACAATGGCGACTTGCTTAAAAATTACCAAGGAAATAAGGAAATTTCTGAAAGCCTTTTGGCCGAAAAAACTGATTTTATATTTGATCAAGTAGAAAAATTAAAGAAAAACCTACCGGTTAATTTTCATGATAAATTAGTAGAAAACACTTTTCATGAAGCAGAAAATATTGCTCAAAGATCTATTATTAAGAAAGGTGCAAAAAGAAAATTTAACCTTGATTTATTTCTTGACAAAATTTTCATAAGTCCGCTGTTTGGATATCCGGTTATGTTTTTGCTATTCGCATTCATGTTTTGGCTAACAATCGCAGGAGCCAATGTCCCTTCGGCCCTACTATTTGATTTGCTTGTCGGATATATTCACCCTTTACTAAAAAGCGGTGCAGATGTGCTCCATTTTCCTTGGTGGTTAAGTGGTTTTCTTATCGACGGAGTATATCTTTCAACAGCATGGGTTATAAGCGTAATGCTTCCCCCAATGGCCATATTTTTTCCAATGTTTACACTTCTTGAAGACTTTGGATATTTACCAAGAGTTGCATTTAATATGGATAGCCTTTTTAATAAAGCCGGTGCTCATGGAAAACAAGTTATGACTATGATGATGGGTTTTGGTTGTAATGCAGCTGGCGTTGTGGCTGCACGAATTATTGACTCTCCCAGAGAAAGACTAATTGCAATTATTACAAATAACTTTGCGATATGTAATGGCAGATGGCCAACTCAAATCTTAGTTGCAACAATATTTATTGGTGCTTTGGTACCTGCACATTTGGCAGGTTTCGTTTCTGCCATGGCTGTAGTTGGGGTAGCATTATTTGGTGTGCTATTGACTTTTATCATTTCATGGGGTCTGTCAAATACAGTTTTAAAAGGAGAACCTTCAGTCTTTAGCCTTGAACTCCCCCCCTATCGAGTGCCAAAATTTTGGCAAACAATATATACCTCTCTTATTGATCGAACATTGTTTGTTCTGTGGCGCGCGATAGTTTTTGCTTTGCCAGCCGGTGCTGTTATATGGTTAATATCCAATATCAATGTCAGTGGCATACCTGTTGCTATGCATTTAGTGAATTTCTTAGAACCCGCTGGCTGGATATTAGGTTTAAATGGAATTATTTTAGTTGCTTATGTAGTTGCTATTCCGGCGAATGAAATAGTGATTCCCACTATCCTGATGTTAATTGTATTGATGACTGGGGCAAATGGCTATAATGAAGGCGCAGGTGTAATATTTGAAACAGACTCAATCAACTCATTAGAAACAATACTAAAAAACGGTGGCTGGACTCTTTTAACAGCTGTTAATTTGATGTTATTCTCGTTGCTTCACAACCCTTGTAGCACAACCATTTTTACTATTTTTAAAGAAACAAAAAGTATAAAATGGACACTGGTTTCAACTTTTTTACCGGTAGTTATGGGAATACTGCTTACAGCAGCGATTGCTTTTATTTGGCGAATTTAATAAGATATTTTGGGCTTATCTCATCACAAATACAGTCCCTTTATAAACTTTCTCAAACTTATTAATATTAATGAGATAGTAGTAACTTCCGGCAGGGACAAATTCTCCATTGTATCTTCCATCCCATTCTTTTAAATAAGAATCAGACTCAAAAATCATTTGACCAGTTCTGGAGAATATAGCTATTTGATAAATTTCATACCGGTTTAAATGTTCAATTTCCCATGTGTCATTTACGCTATCTTCATTTGGAGTAAATCCGGTAGGTATATCAAGTTCAACAAAGTTATTTTCAAAATCTATTCGTCTTACATAACTTAAGCTAAAAGTATCCGAATCGTACAAGACAATCTCAATTTCTCTCATATTACCATTTGGTGCCAATCTATTTAAATTGACATACTTAAGTGAAAGAATTGCTTTTTGATAGTTTGATGGAGTAGAAATACCACTGATGGTTAGTAATCCTAAAGATTCTTGCCATACATATTTTAGGTTTTCAATTTCTTCAAAATACAATGAATCTTCACCCTTTATGTAACTATCAGAAATTGATATCACGGCTTTTTCTATTTTATCACCATCAACATCTACAACTATACTTGACTCTGATATTGTAATATTTTGATCTCCGTATTCGAAAGTAATTGGTGAGGTTTCAAAATTTAATATTTCTGGCGGATCATTAACCGATGAAATAAAAACGTTGACTCTTTGCGGAACAATAGCAAAATCTTTACCGTCAGATGCATTCCAATCTAAAATATCCAATCCAAAATAATCTTTATCCGGAACATAAATAAAACTTTCTATCTGATCTATTTCAATAATATCATTTAATTGAAGTAACTCATCATTAATTATCAACAACCCAAATTGCGGCAAATTTGCAATTTTTATTGAATGTAAAGTATCTCCATCTTCATCAGAAAATCTAGCAGTAAAATCATCCTTTGAAAAATGTATTGTATCATCCTCAGCAATGGATTTTGAAAACGATGCCAATTCTGGTTTCTTATTTAGCGGTTTAACTTTCAATTTATATGTTTGCTCATCAGTTTTCCCTAATTGGTCCTCAACCTCAATTTCAATATTGTAAGTACCCTCAGAACCATTGGGGGGTGTGCCAAAAATTGTAGCAGTTCTATCGCTATCAATTGCTACTTTTAACCAGGGTTTTATTATCGGAGGTATTGTAATAGTAAAAGAAAGAACATCCAATTCATCTGGGTCTGTAGCTACCACATCATAACTATAAAATTTCGATATCTCCGCAATAGTATCAGCAATTGATACAATTTCTGGCGGGTCATTGTTAATGATAATTTTTGCGGCAACTTTTGCACCTCCCAAAAATGAATTTCCTTTTCCTTTTGATGCTTGAATTATAAATTTCCCCGGCTCAGTAACGCCTTTTGCGGGTGAAAATTTTAACCCTTTACTGCCATCAGTAAAAAGAATAAAGTCGTTGTTATTAATTTGGCTTACACCATCATTTAGATATAATTTTCCTTGCTGAATCCCACTAATTTTAACATGCGTAATTTCTACTCCATCAACTGCGTTTTTTTCAATTACCAAACCTGACGTAGTTTGGCTTCCCCCATTCAATACTGCATCCGTGATACTTGGTGTATCCGCAATAGGTAAAACATTTACAACAAAACTTTTAGAAATCTTATTATTTTGTTCGTTGCCGTTGTCAATAGTAACTTCAATATTTGCTTTACCAAATTTGTTAGCATTAGGGGTATATTTTAAATAGGCTGTTGTCTCGCCAATTTTGTGAGCAATGGAAATATTAGAAATCAAATCTTGATTATCAGAAATGGCGTCAAGCACTAAACCACTATTCTCGTTTGTACCAGAGGATATTCCTGATAAGAGGATGATTTGCTCAACTTGGTCTTCATTTATTGCATCTGGATTTGGTATGTCGTTCAAAGTAGGTAATCTGTCTTTCCTGCCAACCTTAATAGTAAATACCGATTCGTCACTTTTATTAATGCCTCCATTTTTTGTACCTCCATTATCTTGAAGAAGTAAGGTAATTTTGGCCTCACCATACTTTTTGTTTTTTACTTCAAAAATTAAATTTCCGTTACTAACTACAACTTTTGGAGTGGTCTTAAATTCAATATTTCCAGAAACAATTTTCACCTTTATTTTAAAGGTAAGTTTCTGCGTTAATTCAGGGTCTCCATCGTTGATGTTGGTTATAAATTTTTTCATTGTTATTCTTCCTGCATCTTCCTCTATGCTAATAATATCTGAAGAAACAATAAATGAAGGTTTTCCATTGACGGCATTAACCTTTACCTTAAATGAGGTCTCAGTAATATTATTCCATCTTTTTCCATCGTCAACTTTTACGGTTATTATCGCACTTCCATTAGCATTCGTTTTTGGAGTATAGGACAGCTTGCCAGTCTTTTTTCCTTGTTCATATTCAATACTAATATTTGAAATAAGATCATTGTTATTGGAAGTCGCAGTAATAGTTAAATCTTGTTTAACCCTTTTATCACCATCGCTAATTCCAGTTAATTTTAATGTCTGCTTTCCGGCATTTTCAAAAATTGATTTTGGGTCATCAATATGATCAATAGTAGGAGGTCGGTTAAATAAATCCAATACCTGACAATATACAGTAGACTGGAACAAAACGGCGATAGATAACAATAAAAAATACTTCATTTTGGTTTTGAATGGTTAGTTATCATTTCTTGAAGTTGAGTAGTAAGTTAGTAAATAAATATTTACTAAGAAAATTTACTATTGGAGACTGGTTAGATTAACCATTATAAAATTGAAATTACAGACAATTTAAACAAAATAATAGGTTTAATGCAATTATTTCTTTATATATTAACTTTATTGGTTAAATTGGCGGGCGAATTGCACATAAAAGAATTATAACTTTCTTGCTTCGCTTATTATGATTAAAATTAATGAAAAGACAATCTTAGTTACTGAGCATAGCAATATGACAAGCATTTTTATATTGCAACAATTCAAAGCTACCGAAATCAATTATAGTCGATGAATTTTATCTTTCCAAAAATAAAACCAATAGTATTTTCTACACTAATTATACTTTTTTGTATTAATTTTTTTGCCTCAGCTCAATCTGTTTTATTGATAAACTCTAATACAAATGTTTACAATTCTATCGACGAAAGTAAATATGTATTGAGAAAAATAGATGATGAAACTTGGGTTAATTACAAAGGAAAAAATGGAGAATATATCAAAGTATCAAATTTCTTTGGTAAAGATGAATATTACCCTACTGGAATTTTTGAAGGGTTTGTTCACATTAGTTCTGTTTTGGATACATCTACTCGAAAAGAATACAAAAACCTAATTTCATTTAGTGACAACAAAAATTTATTCTCAAATGTTGTGGAACAAGATAAATTGAATATTGAGTCTAACTTGAAGAACTATGATATTGGTAAATTGTATTTGGGTATGACCAAGAATAACATTGAGCCTGGAAGTGATAAATCAATCAGTTTCAATGGTTATAATTATAATATCCAACTATCTTTTAATTCCAAGGAAGTTCTTACACAAATATTATTGAGTGGGAAACAAGAAGATGCTTTATCAGTTGATACCTCTATCAGAGATCAAATAATTAAACTAAAAAATATGTTAATTGAGAAGAATGGCTATCCATCACAATCAATTGAATATCCGAGTTTTTTAGAGTTAGAAGTAGATAAATTAACCAGCCTGGCAATATGGGACATCTCAAATAAAAGTGTTTATTTAGGAATTGGAGAATCAAATGATCTGTACTTTCCAAGTGTTACTTTTAAAGTGAAATAGATTAAATTTTTAACATTTATTATATACAATTGAAAAAACCATACATACATTTTTCTATTGCAGATTGACCACTCTCTTGTTCTATGAAAAAACTGAACTAACTTCTCGAAATTTTATAAAAACATGCTGTCAAGATCAAATTGAAACTGGCAGTTTACAAAATAATTGAGTGTAACCGAATAAACGGATAATTATGAAAGTTGGAATTTTAGCAGGTGGCCATGGTACCAGATTGGCTGAAGAAACAGAAATAAGACCAAAACCAATGGTAGAAATTGGAGGTCATCCTATTCTCTGGCATATTATGAAACATTATGCGGCATATGGGCACAATGAATTTGCAATAGGTCTTGGATATAAAGGTGAATATATTAAAAAATATATGACTGACTATGCCAAGCTAAATGGCAGCCTTTCTGTGGATATGAAAAGTGGTAAAATTGAAACCTTTGATAAGGAAGATCTCGATTGGAAATTGGATCTTGTAGAAACAGGCCTTAATACCATGA
>CAZDRA010000093.1:0-17409 GCA_964507705.1 uncultured Roseivirgaceae bacterium
CACATTATCAGTTAGTTAATGAAATATTAAAACCCTAAGGTTAACGACTATGGTCGGTCGACAGGCCGGAGGGCTTTTACTTTCTGTTCCCGCCACAGTGGGATAAACAAAGAATTCAAGCCTGCCTTCCGCAGGCAGGACTGCATAAAAATCCAATACTCTTAAATAAGAAACTATGCTTTATTTCGGCCACTCGCCATCAACAATTGGCATTGCCTCCAACTTAGCAGGATCAACAACCACATGCTTTACACGATCTCTTTTCCAGGTATATACGATATGTACTTTACCGTCATTTCCCTGGATTACAGAGGGATATGAATATTCGCCTTCCTTGTCTTCCAGAATCAGGGCTGCTTCCCATGTCATGCCATCTTCAGAAATAGCAACATTTAGCGGAGACCGTTTACCTCCCCACTTATTGGGCTTTTTGCCAACATGATTGTACACCAAAAGTTGCCGGCCGTCTTTTAAGGTTACGGCATCTGTTCCCGAGTTTGGGTTTGGCAATCCGGATGGCTTAAGGTTAGACCATGTCTTTCCAAAATCAGTTGACCATGATGACAAAACTGCATTTTCTTTACTTCTGGCCATGATTTGAAGTTTACCCGCAGGATATATCAATATACTGGGCTGAATGGCATTGTACTGCTTTCCATCGTTAATAGGATCACTTTTTGTCCACGTTTTCCCAAAATCATCGGAATATTCAAAATGCACTCTCCATCCCTCATGCTCGGTACTGGTAGGACTGATCAAGGTGCCGTTGCTTAACAATGCAGGTTTATTTTTAATCGGTCCCAATATTCCTTCCGGAAGTTTTACCGGATCTCCCCATGTTACTCCATTATCGTTTGATTCTATCAACATGCCCCACCAATCCTTTGGGGTAGGACCTACTTTATAATAATTTTGAAGCGGACCGTTTGGCACCTGGTACAAAACAGGATTCCAACATGGATGCCTCAATTTTCCATTCTGAATTCCATTGGCGATTGATACAGGATTTGTCCACTTACCATTGACCTTTCTACTGATCCAAATTTCGACATCTTTGTTTTTTTCTTTTGTGCCACCAAACCAGGAGGCAATGATACCGTCTGGAGTTTCTGCAATTGTTGAAGCGTGGGATTCCTTAAAAGGGGCCTCCTCAAATACAAATTCTTCTAACGTAATACCTTTGTTTTGGGCGAAGGAAATAGATGAAGTACTAATTATTAATAAGACCAGGGATAAAATGAATTTTGTCTTGCGCATAAGTTTATCAGTAAGTTTCATACAATATACTTTTATTGATGGGAAAGCTATCCCTCTTAACTTGATTTTTTTCGGGGGCTTGTATTGAAGATAATTACTACACATCTAAGCTTACTTGCTTTGATAGGACAGGTTTTCGTTACCTACAATAATCTTTCAGAAATAGAAAATTCAATTTCACACGAGCAATAAAAAATTTACAAAATGATTTTACTTTTTGATAGTTATATTTTAATGCGCTTGCAACGATTTTTATCATACAATTATTAAGGGGACCTCTATTAATTCATTGTTCTGCCCAGCCATTCAAACCCGAAATAGAATATATCATTCCTACTCTTGAATGGAGAAAAGGAAAGACTTCTACTGCCATGTACCATCGGCGATTGGGTGGAGGATTGAGAATTTATCTCAAAAGACCATGTTTTTCATCAGGAGAAAACGAAAAATTGGCGGTAATTCTACCAGATTTTAATTCCAAAAATGACTCGAAGAAAACCCTTACATTTAAAGGAAGCGGTTTGAATACATATTTGATCAACTAAAATAACCATAAGCCAGAAAGGCGGTAATTGCTTTGTCAGTGAAATCATAAAGGTTATTTTCACCTTTATTCCAGTTAGAAATATTTTTACTTAATTATAGACGAACACGGGTACAAATACGCATTAATCAATGTCGTTTAGTTAAGCCATCACGTAATCGCGAGGCACGAAGCGATCGTCTAATATTGCGATCCAGAGTTTAAATAGGCTGCCACGCTACACTCGCAGTGACGAAAAGCTTAACTAAACGACATTGCCTCATTAATATAAAAATTTTTAATAATAATCGATTGGATTTGATGGGCTAAAAAAATATAAAGCTAATTTAAGTTAAGCCGTGCAATTCAACCACGGCAAATCCCAATAGTAAAAACAACTAAAATTATCCAGGCTGCTCTATTTTAGAACTCTATAAATCATTTTCCACATTTCAGAATTCACCAATGTCCTTAATTCTTCAGCTTTTGCATTGATGTGATCGATGTGTTTGTCAGGATGAATTTTATTGAAGTAGTCCAGATAATTGACAACTTCTATTTGATCTAAAGAAGAATATCCATCGGCAGATACATATTGGAAGTCTTTCATGTTTCCAGGCCATTTTGCCCATAAACTCCAAGATGTTCTATCGTTATTTCTTATGGCCTCCTCATACAGAGGTTTGTATATTTCCTCTTTAAAGGCCAAATATTCTTTACTTTTTCCTGGTTTCACATTAATCTCATTTACAACATAAATTTTGCCGAAATGATCGAGGCTATTACTACATGAAATTTGTTGGTGAAAAACTCTGGATGCAGTTATTTTTCTTGAGGTTTCTGTTTGCTTATAAAATACCTCCCAATCATCAGCACTCTTTTTTGGAAAAGCCTCATTAAAAACTTCCTTTGTGATTTTATCGTCAATTTTTGAGAAGCTATCGTACCAGGTAATGGTCACAAAATTGTATGAATCTTCTACAGTTTTGAACATAATTTGATATACACCCCACCCAACGATCATTCCTTTTTCAAGTCTGACTTCATGGATTTCTTGCCAATTATTTTCAATCTTAAGATATGCTTCAGGGTCATCGACTTTCATATAATCCACAACACCAATTATATTTTGGCAATAAACAGAAAAATTGAATGACAAAATAACACACAATGTATTCAATAAAATCTTCATGGTAAAGAAGGTATAATATTTTTGGTCGTGAATAAAATTAATAAATAATGAGCAAACATTCTATTTTGATTTGAAAAATATGGAGTGGCTACCAAAAGGAAAATATTGTGTTTTTAATCAAAACGAATGCCTTATTATAGGACAAAAAAGAGTAAGCCAATAACCCTGAGCAAACCCATGAGGCATAAATTCGCAATAACATTATTGATGCCAGCGCTGGAGAATTTAACCCACAGTTGGGGCTAAAATAGTTCAAAGAAATCTATAGTATTGAAATTTAATGAACTCATATTCAGCTATAAAAAGTAAAATAATTCAGTGAATACTTGAAAAGAATAAATAATAGAAATTTATTGCACTTTATTTAGGTTCTACCTCTTTATTATTGACACCAATAACAATCTAATCATGGTCAAATCATTTTACTTAATTGCAATATTTTTTGTTGTAGCTGTAAATCTTCAAGCACAAGAAACACAATGGGTAAGTACAATCCTTGAAGCTTCTTCGGAACAATCGCCCCAGGCATATTCTGCTGAGCAAATAATTGGCAAGCCCAACGTCACACCAGGAACTGGAGAGAGCCCTAATGCCTGGATGCCTTTCTGGGAAGACAGGGAAGAATATGTGAAAGTAGGATTTGCCGAGCCATTTAAAATTAGACAAATAGCAATTGCTGAATCGTACAACCCAAGTGCTATATATCAGATATTTTTATATGATCGTTCCAACAATGAATTTTTAATCAACACATTTGAGCCTCGGTCTATTGAATTAAAATCCAGGATGCTGCACGTATTTTTTGACCTCACAGAATATGAAGTTGCCGCAGTAAAAGTTGTTTTACACTGTGATGCTGTTCCCGGGTTTAGCTCAATTGATGCCATCGCAATTTCAAATTCTACATTACCTATAAAGCAAGAAGTGAAAATTTTGGAAAGCGCAATTGTAAACGTAAATCCCGAAAGATTAAGCGAGACAGTTAATAGTGTCTATGATGAATTAAAACCATTAATTACTCCAGATGGAAAAACATTGCTATTCAGCAGGCAGTACCATCCTGACAACATTGGAGGAGAAGATGACCCTGAAGACATATGGTTTTCGCAATGGGATGAAGAAAAAAATGAATGGCAGGAAGCGGTAAATATGGGCAGCCCTCTGAATACCAAAGGCCCTAATTATATAAGTTCCATTACTCCAGATGGCAATACAGTAATCATCACTCTGGGAAATAGATATACTAAAAACGGCAAGATGAAAGCCGGGGCATCTGTCAGCACCAGAACAAGTGAAGGTTGGTCAACTCCTGTCCCATTCGAAATAAAAAATGAAATTAATACACATAAAAATTCCAATTATTTTTTAGCTAACAACAGAGAAGTATTGATCATGTCTGTAGAAGGTGATCCTACATTTGGTTCAAGAGACCTTTATGTGAGTTTTTTAACAGAGGATGGAAGTTGGACCGAACCATTAAATTTGGGTTCTATGGTTAACACAACGCTGGAAGAATCTGCCCCATTTCTCGCTGCCGATGATAAAACGCTCTATTTTTCATCAAATGGTTTTACGGGATATGGTAAGCACGATATTTATATCACCAGAAGATTAGATGATACATGGACTAATTGGTCAGAGCCAGAAAATTTAGGTCCCCAAATAAATTCACCAGGAGATGACTCGTTTTTCAATATCCCTCCGACTGGAGAATATGGGTATTTTTCCAGAGATGTCTCGACAGGAAATTCAGATATTTTTAGATTTGAGCTACCAAAGGAGCATCAACCCGATGCTGTAGTTTCAGTTAAAGGGGTAGTTTATAATACTAAAACAAGAAGGCCAATTCAAGCAAGAATATTTTATGAAAGTCTTCCTGAAGGCAAAGAAATTGGTACAATAGAATCGGATCCGTTGACTGGTGAATATCAGATAATACTACCTTCCGGCAAAATGTATGGCTATTTGGCTGAATCAGAAGGATTTGTGTCAATTAATGCTAACATTGATTTAACAGAAACAAAAGACTATAGTGAGCTCAGTCAAGATCTTTTTCTTGTTCCTATTGAAGTTGGTGCTGTTGTTCAACTGAATAATATTTTCTTTGGTTATGATAAATATGCTTTAAAAGAAGCCTCATTTCCAGAGCTTAATAGGATTATAGAAATGTTGAACAAAAATCCGGAAATGAAAATATCTGTTGAAGGTCACACGGACAATTTTGGAACGCAAGCCTACAATGTTGGTTTGAGTGAAAGAAGAGCTCAGGCTGTTGTTGATTTTCTAATTAAGGGAGGAATTGAAAAAGATAGGATTCAATCAGTAGGTTGGGGCAAATCAAAACCTATTGCTAGTAATGATGATGAAAAAGGAGGAAGAGAGCTGAATAGAAGAGTGGAGTTTATTATCCTGGAGTAAAGAACTTTAAGGTTCTATGTGAAATATAGCGGTCCCAAACTTTGGGTCCGAGCATATGTTTGAAATGACTAAGAATTATGAATTCTATAAGTTTGATTGGGAGAAGTTCATGCAATCTGACAAGCAAGTCGAGGCAATTTAGGAAACTGGAAGGAATGTAACGGGGATTCGACTCTAAAAGAAAAATGGACTAAGATCAAACAAAAGCCCCACCAAAAAAAATCGATCCGAATTCGATGTTAAGTGTTAAGGCTTATCCATATCAGATGGCAGGTGGAGTAATTATCTCAATACCATGGGGTAAATAATAAAATGCTTACTATGATGACAGAGGCAGGCTTTGATATCAAGCAAAATTTCAAGACCGGGGAGTTTTTTGCTTCATGGCTGGGTATATTCCAAACCGTAAGATAATAGGTGAAAAAATCATTTCATCAAAGCTCCAATAGTTTTAAAAATGATTTCCTAATAAGAAATACATAGCCATTCTATTATTAAAAAATTAGAAGTATTTTCTTATTATTTTTGTGTCTGATTAATAAGTGTTTAAGATGATTTATATTAGTAGGGATGCTCATTTTTGTGCAGCACACAAACTGTACAACGAAAAATGGAGTAAGGAAAAAAATGAAGAAGTGTTTGGCGCATGTGCCAATGAAAATTGGCACGGGCACAATTTTGACATGACTGTGACAGTTAAAGGCCCAGTTGACCCTGAAACAGGATTTGTGATGAATTTCAAGGTATTGAATAAAATTATAAAGACAGAAATCCTTGAAAAAGTTGATCATAAAAACCTCAATCTCGATGTTGATTTCATGAAAGACAAGTTGACAAGTTGTGAAAATTTGATTGTAGAATTCTGGAAAATTTTAGAAAGTAAAATTAGAGAAGAGACAAATTTGCAGACTAAACTTCATTGTATAAAGCTTAAAGAAACCCATAATAATTATGCCGAATACTATGGCGAAAAATAGCTTTTATTAACAATCATCTACTTCATATGAAATACTATCTAATTGCCGGTGAACGATCTGGAGATCTTCATGGATCTAACTTGATAAAAGCCTTAAAAAAGGAAGATACGGATGCATTTTTCAGAGGTTTTGGAGGAGATTTTATGAAACAGGCTGGTGCTGAAATAATTGTTCATTACCAGGAAATGGCCGTCATGGGAATTGTTGAGGTTGTGATGAATTTGTTTAAAATCAAGAAGTTTCTTTCTTTATGTAAGCATGATATTGAAGACTTTCAGCCTGATGCTATAATATTTATTGATTTTGCAGGATTTAATCTTCGAATTGCAGAAAAGGTTAGCAAACTAAAATCAAAAAAATTTTATTACATATCACCAAAAATTTGGGCTTGGAATCAAAAAAGGGCGTTCAAGGTAAAGCGGTTTATTGACAAGGCATTTGTGATATTACCTTTTGAAGAAGAGTTTTATAAGAGATTTGATGTAAATGCCCTTTATGTTGGAAACCCGGTTATGGATGCCATCAATACTTTCCAACCAGATGATAAATTTGTATCCCAGCACAATATAATAGGTACGGATGGAATGATTGCACTTTTACCAGGAAGTAGAAAGCAGGAATTAGTTCAGCTATTGCCTATTATGATTAATGTTGCCAGAGCATTTCCTAATAAAACCTTTGGATTATCCATGATTAAAAATTTGCCTTCTGAATTGTATGAATCTGCATTAAGTGAACCCAATATTATGCCCATAATGGAAGATAATTATAATCTGTTGCTAAATGCAGAAGCTGCAATTGTTACATCGGGCACAGCAACCCTTGAGACAGCCCTATTTGATGTGCCTCAGGTAGTAATTTATAAGACCAGTGATTTGAATTATTTTATTGGAAAGCAACTTGTAAAGGTCGATTATATCTCGTTGGTCAACCTCATAGTTGATGATGAAATTGTTTTAGAACTGGTTCAGGATAGTGTCACTTTTGAGGCTGTTGCTAACGAACTCAAAAGTATCCTTAAGAACGATGCACATCGAAAAAAAATATTGAAAGGATATAGCATATTAAGAAGCACTTTAAAAGGAGAAAATGCTTCTCAAAATACTGCCAGAGAAATATTTGAAACTATATCTTCAGATAGAAAATAATTTTGATTTATCAGTTAAGCAACCTTCAATTTATTTACACGTGATTTTTCGAATTTTTCTACAGCGTATTCGCGGGTGATGATAAGATTTTTAACATTTTTGCTGGACGGAAGCTCAAACATAGCATCATTCACAATTGCTTCACAAATAGACCGAAGTCCTCGAGCGCCAAGTTTGTATTCGACCGCCCTGTCAACAATATATTCCAAAGCAGACTTCTTGAATTCAATTTTTATACCCTCCATGTCAAAGAGTTTACTATATTGTTTCGTAAGCGCATTCTTTGGCTCCGTCAAAATCTTGCTTAACGTTTCCTTATCCAGAGGGTCTAAGTAAGTGAGTACAGGTAATCTGCCTATTAATTCAGGGATTAATCCGTAACTTTTCAAGTCCTGAGCATTGATATACCTAAGCATATTCTCATCTTCTATGTGTTGTCTGTCATCTGAGTCACTATTTGAGGTAAACCCAAGCGGAGCGGTATTCAACCTTGATTCAATAATCCTCTTAATCCCATCGAAAGCTCCACCACATATAAACAATATGTTTTTCGTATTCAATGCGATCATCTTTTGGTCTGGGTGCTTTCTTCCACCCTGAGGCGGTACATTTACAGTGGTACCTTCAAGTAATTTTAACAATGCCTGTTGAACCCCTTCGCCACTTACGTCTCTTGTAATTGATGGATTATCCGATTTTCTGGAGATTTTATCCAGTTCGTCAATATAAACAATGCCCTGCTCAGCATTTTCAACTTCATAGTTTGCAGCTTGCAAAAGACGCGTTAATATACTTTCGACATCTTCCCCAACATAGCCAGCTTCTGTGAGAACTGTTGCATCAGCTATACAAAATGGAACCTGAAGCATATTTGCCAATGTTCTGGCCAAATAGGTTTTCCCTGTTCCGGTTTCACCAACCATGATGATATTGGATTTTTCGATTACAATATCGTCATTTAGGTCAACTTTTTGCATCAACCTTTTGTAGTGGTTATAAACAGCAACGGCAATTACTTTTTTGGCATCATCCTGCCCGACAACATACTGATCTAAAAACGCTTTAATTTCCTTTGGTTTTACCAGATTGAAGTTAGGCTTATCTCCACTATCTTTGGTTTTTTTCTCTTCTTGTAATATTTGGAATGCCTGATCAATACAGTAATTGCATATATGAGCATGAATACCAGATACCATTAAATCGACATCTTTCTTTTTTCGTCCACAAAAAGAACAAGTAACTTGTGTCATTTTGATAAATTATTTGATGACTAAAACCTCGTCTATAAGTCCGTATTTTTTGGCGTCAGCAGCCTTCATCCAAAAATCACGATCAGAATCTTTTTCTATCTGTTCATATTTTTGACCAGAATGTTTTGCCAAGATATCGTAAAGATCTTTCTTGACCGAGAGCGTTTGTTTTAATGAAATTTCCATATCAGATGCCTGACCTTGCATTCCACTCATTGGTTGGTGAATCATTATTCTTGAGTGAGGTAAGGCAGACCTTTTGCCGCTTTCACCACCTGCAAGAAGTACTGCTGCCATAGATGCTGCCAGTCCAATGCAAATCGTAGAAATGTTAGGAGCAACATATTGCATGGTATCATAAATTCCAAGGCCTGCATAAACAGATCCTCCAGGACTATTTACATAAAGTTGAATATCTTTTTTTGCGTCTGTTGATTGCAAAAATAGCAGCTGGGCAGTGATAATATTTGCAATATTGTCATCAACAGGTAGGCCAAGAAAAATAATCCTATCCATGATAAGTCTGGAAAAAACATCAATTTCAGCAAATCTTGTAGGCCTTTCTTCTATGACAGATCTTGTCATATTTTCTACTTTATGAATATAGCTGTCAACAGTGTTTCCATTAAGTCCTTGACCTTTTACAGCAAATTTCCTGAATTCTTCCTTATTCAATTCCTTATCTATCATTAGTTTAATGTTTATGTAGTGCAATTTACGAAAATAAAAAAAGTCCTTTGCTAAAAGGACTTTTTTTTAAATGGTGCTTATCACCATATTTATTTTTCTGCCTTTTTATTAAACTCTTCCTGAGTTACTTTTTTAATAGATATTTCTGTTTTTTGTTTTAAAACCTCTATTATTTTTTCTGTTCTCAATTGATTGAAAATTTTCATATAATTTTCGCCATTATTTTGTTTAAGGTAATTATTGGCCATAACCTCAATATTTTTATCCATTTCATCATTTAGCTCCATGCCTCCAAATTGAGTTTGAAACATCTTTTTGGTATAATTTACCGCATTGACATATTCAATATTCAATTTATTGTCATCAGCAATTTTATTTTTGATCAATGTCCATTTTAGATCTCGTACATAGTGTTCAAAGTCCTTTTCAACATCTTCTTCCTTTAAATCTTGATTTGTGGCTAAGATCCACTTTTTATAGAAATCCTGCGGAATATTCAGTTTTGTTTCTTTCAATACTTTTTCCTGAATTTGATGAGCAAAGAGATATTCACTTTCCTGGTCGTAGTTCTTTTCAAATATTTTTGAATATTCTTCAATAAATTCTTCTTCGGTTTTCACTTTGTCCTTGCCGAATACCTTATCGAAAAATTCTTGATCCATCTCAGCAGGTTCTACTCTATTTACGTTTTTAACTGTAAATTCAAATTCTCCCTTTAGGGTTGCAATTTCCTCATCTGAAAGTCCGGTTACTGCAACAAGATCCTTATCATCATCAAAAAGCTTTTGAATATCGAAATTGATTACATCTCCATTCTTAACACCGATAAATGATTTTTGAAGTGTTCCAGAAATCTTATCAAGATAAATCAACCCATCTTTAGTAAATTCGGAAGATGATTGCCCCATTGTTCCAAATAATGAGTCACCCTGCTCACTAATTTCAGGATTGGTTTTACCATGCTGCTCTTTCAAATCTTCAATAGCCTTATCGAGCACTTTTTTGTCCAGCTTGATTTGATATTTATCGATTTTGAAATTTAAATTATAATCAAAATCATCAATCAGGCCAACATTATATTCAAATTCAAATTCTTTTTGAGAGTCCCAATCAATTTCTTTAGCTTTTTCGTTATTTGGAAGAGGTTCACCAATTATTTTAATATCATTATCTTTTATATAATCTTTAAGTGTGTCAACCAATATTTTGTTTATCTCCTCTACCATTATGGATTTTCCATACATTTTTTCAATCAGGGATATTGGGACTTTTCCAGGACGAAACCCTTTAATATTGGCCTCTTTACTATAAGATTTTAATTTTTCTTTAAGTTTTGATTGATAATCAGCTTCCTTTAATTTAATTTTAATTAAGGCTTCTGTGCTTGAATTTTTCTCTAATTGAATGTCCAAGGCAATAATGTTTAAATGTGTAAATTATAATAAAACCCTCAATTTCGCTTTTATGAACGCCATTGAGGGTTTGTGTTTTGTGCGGATGAAGGGACTCGAACCCCCAAGCCTCGCGGCGCTAGATCCTAAGTCTAGTGCGTCTACCAATTTCGCCACATCCGCAGGGCCAAAAAATGGAATGCAAAGGTACATAAATTTATATTACTTTCAATTGTTTGTAATTCTTTTTTATTTTGAAAAGCAAAGCAAAAATATATGACAGAAGTTGAGTTAGAACAGGAGAAGAAAGATATCATAAGACAATACCGTAAGTTACTACGACATGCAAAGCCATTTCTAAAAGATGATGATGCCAAAATCATAAAAAGAGCTTTTAAAATGTCTCAGGAAGCGCATAAAAACATGCGCAGAAGATCTGGAGAACCATATATTTTTCATCCATTGGCTGTTGCGCAAATATGTGTAGAGGAAATCGGGCTTGGTACTACATCGATAATAGCAGCGCTCTTGCATGATGTGGTCGAAGATACTGAAATGGAAATTGAAGATATGGAGAGAAATTTTGGCAGCAAGGTTGCTCGTATAATTGATGGTTTGACAAAGATTTCTGGAGTCTTTGATTACGGAACTTCGCTACAAGCCGAAAATTTCAAGAAAATGCTCCTTACATTATCCGATGACGTTAGGGTGATATTGGTCAAACTTGCTGATCGCTTACACAATATGCGGACACTTGATAGCATGCCGAGTCATAAGCAAATAAAGGTTTCCTCCGAAACAATTTATTTGTATGCGCCATTGGCCCATAGACTAGGATTATTTGCAATTAAGTCTGAATTGGAGGATCTTTATCTTAAATATAGCGAACCAGAAAAATATGCAGATATTGTCAATAAGGTTAGCGCATCGAAAGCACCACGAGACAGGTTTGTCAGAAATTTTATTAGCCCCATTCAAAAGGAATTAAATAAACGAAACCTAAAGTTTAATATCAAGGGCCGTCCTAAATCTATTTATTCTATTTGGAATAAAATGACAACCCAAAATATTCCATTTGAAAAAGTTTATGATTTATTCGCCGTAAGAATTATTTTGGATTTGCCTTCGGAGTTAGAAAAAGCAGGATGTTGGCAAGTTTATAGTGTAGTGACTGATTATTACCAGCCAAACCCGGATAGACTTAGAGACTGGATCAGCACACCAAAATCCAACGGTTATGAATCTCTTCATACTACCGTGATGAGTAAAACTGGTACTTGGGTAGAAGTGCAAATTCGAAATAAAAGAATGGATGAGATAGCTGAAAAAGGCTATGCGGCACATTGGAAGTATAAAGGCGCTGACCAGGTATCTTCGGAATCGGGTTTGGAAACTTGGATCACCAAGGTTAGAGAGATATTGGAGAGAGAAAACGCATCGGCCATAGAGTTTGTTGATGACTTTAAGCATAGTCTATTTAATGAAGAAATCTTTGTATTTACACCAAAAGGAGAGCTGAAAAAATTACCAGGAGAGGCAACAGCTTTAGATTTTGCTTTTGAGATCCACTCTGAAGTAGGAGCTAAATGCATTGGAGCTAAGGTAAATCAAAGACTTGTTCCGCTTAATTATAAACTAAAAACAGGTGACCAGGTAGAAATTCTTACGTCGAATAAGCAAAAACCCAATGACGGTTGGTTAAGCTTTGTTGCCACATCAAAAGCCCAAACGCGCATAAAGGATGAGCTAAAAGAACAGAAGAAGAGCGCAGCTGCTGATGGGAAAGAAATTGTACTAAGAAAACTGAAACAAGCAAAACTTGAGCTAAATAATGAAAACCTGGATAAATTGCTTGTCCAGTTTAATTTAAAATCAGCTCTTGATTTTTATTACCTTGTGGGTAAGGGAAAAATCAACTCTAAGGAGATTAAGAAAATAAAAAATGCAGTTGATAAACCTAAAAAACAACCACAAATACGGGTTTCTGATCTTGAATCATTTCAAAGAAAAATAAAGGAAGCAACCGGACAAAAAAGAGATCAACTGCTAATAGGAGAAGATATGGATATCGTATCATATTCGCTTTCTCCGTGTTGTAACCCAATTTCTGGAGATGATGTATTCGGATTTGTATCAACTCATGAAGGTATCAAGATTCACAGAGTAAATTGCCCAAACGCTACAGAACTACTTTCCAAACACGGGCATAGAGTTGTAAAAGCAAAATGGACTTCGCAATCGGAAGTTTCATTTTTAGCAGGACTGAAAATAAGAGGCACAGATAGGGTAGGCCTGATGAGTGATGTGTCAAATGTTATATCCAGTGAATTGAAAGTTAATATGCGCTCAGTGTCCATAGAAAGCGATAATGGAATATTCGATGGGAGTATTCAATTGTATATTCAAGACACCAAACATTTGCAAAAACTTTCGGAAAGGTTAGAAAATATTGATGGCATCGAAGAAGTTGCACGTTTTGATGTTTAATGTTTTTTCGTTACATAAATGCAGTATGAAATGCTTTGAAAAGCTAATCCAATTCATACCTTTGTAGGTCTTTTTTAATTGGCAGATTTAACAGGAATACGATAGTAATTTTTAATGGAATACAGCCACAAAATAGAAAATAATATAATTGTGCTTAAGCTTTCTGGTGATTTGATTGGAGAAAATCATGGACCAGAATTAATATCTGTAGTCAATGATGCAATAAATGACGATGTGATTTTTTGCGCTATCGACATTCAGAATGTACGTTATATCAATAGTAGTGGCATTGGTGTATTAATAACTATCCTAACAAAATTTAGAAATAAGGGAGGTAATGTGGTATTGATAAAACCTTCTGATTCTGTTGAAAAACTTCTGATAATCACAAAATTGTATTCTATTTTTACAATTGTATCGAGCTTAGATCACGCCACCAGTGAACTTGTAAAATCATAATAATATGAAATCTGATGTAATATTAGGCCTTCAATGGGGAGATGAGGGTAAAGGTAAAATTGTTGACTATTTAGCAGCCAAATATGATGTTGTTGCTAGATTTCAAGGTGGGCCAAATGCTGGCCATACCTTAGAGTTTGATGAAATTAAGCATGTTCTCCATCAGATACCTTCTGGAATATTTAGAGATAATACCAAAAATATTATAGGAAATGGTGTGGTGCTTGACCCGGTAATATTTAAAAAAGAAATAGATGCTTTAAAGAAATTTGATATTGAGCCCTTTTATAATTTATTTATTTCAAAAAGAGCTCAATTAATTTTGCCAACTCATTGTCTTTTAGATGCCGCATATGAAAAGTCAAAAGGAGATGAAAAGATCGGTTCTACGTTAAGAGGAATTGGCCCAACCTACCAGGATAAAACAGCCCGAATTGGGTTGCGTGTGGGAGATATTTCGGCTGATGACTTCAGAACAAAATATGAAAAATTGAAAAAGAAGCATTTATCTATTCTTAGTCTACACGATTTCGAATTTGACCTTGATCCTCTCGAAAGTGACTTTTTTGAAGCACTGGATTTTATGAAGAAATTTAAACTTGTAGATACTGACTACCTTATCAACCAATCTCTCGAAGCAAATGAATCTGTTTTAGCAGAAGGGGCTCAAGGATCACTATTGGATATTGATTTTGGTAGCTATCCTTTTGTTACAAGCTCAAATACAACCTGCGCCGGTGTATGCACGGGTTTAGGCTTGGCTCCATCTAAAATTGGACAGGTATATGGCATATTTAAGGCTTATTGCACAAGAGTCGGTGAAGGTCCTTTCCCAACGGAACTCCATGATGAAGTAGGAAAAAAACTTCGAAAAGCAGGAAATGAATTTGGTGCTACTACAGGCAGGCCAAGAAGATGTGGATGGGTAGATATTCCTGCATTGAAATATGCGATTATGATAAACGGTGTTACACAGTTGACGATGATGAAAGTTGATGTACTGGATACTTTTGGTGAAATTAATGTTTGTACGCATTATCAAATGAAAGATGGTTCTATCACAGATACATTGCCTTTTGATTTGTGCAACGAAGATATCACGCCAGTTTACAAGACATTAAAGGGTTGGAATATGGATGTCACGGGTATTACAGAATACAACTCCCTGCCGCCTGAATTAATCGAATATATTGTGTTTTTAGAAGAGGAGCTCCATGTGTCTATTGGCATAGTTTCTGTTGGCCCAAACAGGTTGCAAACCATATTCAGAAATGATCCTTCGGTCTGATATTACCATAACCTTTTAGAGCTTGATTCAAAATTAATTTTAAGACCTATCCTGCATCATCTGATACTTACCACCTGAAAGCTCATATGCTGTTTAGGTTTTTCTTTATAGTTTTTTTAAACCAAAGACTATAAAAAATGGCCGGAAAAGCAATGAACATGAGCAAAGTAAAACAGTTTATCAGATTAAGAAAAAATGTGCAGCCCTTCAAACTATTTCCAGAAGTGTAGAAGTCTCACGCAATACGGTAATGGCCTGCCTGCAAATCTAAATGAAGACAAGGCAAGGGCGAGGCACTGGCAGCTATTTGACCATCAGCCATCTATTCGATTGGGTGCATTATTCATTCAAAAAACTCCCTAGATCAATTTCTAAAAAACTCCTGTTTTGTGCGTTATACAGTTTGTTGTTTAAGAAAATAGATTTGATCGATGCAGAAAATTCAGCTACCTTGTTGCCTGCTTCATCAATCACAAAAGTCTGATTTTCCCTAGCAATGAACTTCCTCTTATTCCGGCTCAAATAGTAAATATAAAATTCTTCGGATTCTATCTCATTCTCTATTTTCAAATCTGCGTTTAAGGTCAAAACCTTTCCGCTCTGGGTGTAAAGGAAATGTTTGGCAGAATCTAAGTTCGGCAAACTGAGGAATAATGAATCCCTTTGAACAAACACTTGTTTACCAATGAAATAGCTTAGTTCTCCATATTTTTCGATGTTGAACTGTTGATCAATAATTAATCGCCCATCACTTATTGAATATTTTGATATGTGATCGTTGAATATGAATAATAACTCTCCATCTTTTTGACCAATCCCCTTGATAATCTCTTTTTTCTCATTCGTTACCGTTTCCAGATAGTTTTGATTGCCGGTATGGAGGTCAAAGGATGCTATAAAAGGAGTTCCAAAGTCAAGTTGGCGATGACCCATATAGGCATAACCTCTGTTTACCATGACAAGATCATCATTTGACTTGAATATCCATGATTTACTGGTTAAATCATTTGGAAGAGATTTTTGCCATAGAACTTTACCTTCTCTATTAAGTTTTACCAGATGTTCCTTGGATGCGAAATAAATATTCGAGCTATCAACAATCACATTGGAAACCACATCTCTAACAAGATTGTGACCTGTGGACACTGCGTATGTTCCAGTGAGCAAGCCGGCAGCAATGCCTAATCCTGTTCCTATTGCTGAGGCTGTGTAGTCCTTCTTGCCAGTTATGGTATTGAAATCCCAACCAGATCCATCGAAGATGTTAAGAGTATGAAGTCCAGATGCTCCAATGAGTAAAGTTGAATCGTTTAAGTAGAAAACGTCATTCCAACTGTATTCACGGCTGATATTTCTTTGCCAGATGGGTTGTCCACTTTTAAGGTCAATTCCTTCAAGCATATTTTCCGCACCTTTGGTAGCCTGGATTTTATACCCGATTCCGATTTTGTCCACTGGGTCGGCAAAAATCAGTGAGTTTTTTACTTTCCAAAGTTGTTGTCCGGTTAGGTTATCCAAACAGTAACTCTTTCCTCCTGTGGTATGAAGAGTTACCCCTCCATATTGTTCAATACGCTCAACTTGATAAGCTATTTTATCAAACCAAAGTATTTTATTATTGTCAATGTCATACCGAATTACCTCCCCTTTATTTGAAAGCCATTTTTCTTTCTTCAAACCTCTCAATTGAATTATAATATCATTATTGATCGTGTCTACTTGAAAATCATGAACTCGTTCGGGAAACGTGTATTCGTTCGCTCGTACGGGTTCACCAGTTAGCAAATTCCTCCCAACTACTTTGGTGTTCGTTAATACTATAATCTCTTTTTGGGCAAAAACTTTAGGAGAGAATATAAAAATTCCGACAAAAATTAGATAGATTTTATCCATTTGCATATTGCGTTTTATCTTTTGTCATGTATAAAATAATCCCAAAGATTCCTCCTGAGAGTAGTCCTCCAATGTGAGCTGCATTATCAATTCCACCAGTTAGTCCGAATAGAAGATTTATTCCGACATAGCCTCTAACTATTTGCCCAGTTTTTTGCTGCATGTCCAAATATCATAAACCCTCATGATATTTTCAATTTATATTTCTTGTAATTTGCAACTAGTGTTGAGTAAAGTGTACTGTGTCGGATAATGTCGTAGTAATTTTTGTCATTGACAATGCAAAAAATATAAGCATAGCCAGAGCTACACGAATATTTTTTAAAGCGGGCTAAGGCAAAAAGAACAAGACTTGGTTGGACTAAAGTATGCTTTACTTAACACTAGTGTAAAGAATTCTAATAAAGCGAATTAATATAAAAAAGTTGTATCTTTG
>CAZDRA010000094.1:0-17235 GCA_964507705.1 uncultured Roseivirgaceae bacterium
TCAGACATAGTCCTGCTCCTTACAAATATGAGCATAGATTAAGTGCCTAATTCAATAAATATATTAAAAATTAAAAAATGTCAATTACAAAAATCTTCCATTTTTACATCACGAAATAGAAGGATTTTTGGGTAGTACCCATATTCCAAAAGGTGCAATTGAAGACTCTAAGGTAACTTTAATTCTAACGAATATTGGTATAAACTATAAATATTGGGTTGATGAAAGATTTGCCATTGGGTGGTACAATAATATTGTTAACTTAACTTATGTGATCAATTCCGATACCTATCAAGAATACCATATCACAACAACAATTGTTGGAGTATTCAAACTATGGAAAAATCTGTCTCTTTTCACCGGTCCGGGTTTGGAAATTAACAAGCGTAAAACACTTTTTGTATTTCGTTTTGGTTTAGAATATGGCTTTCCGCTTTCAAATGATTGGTATCTGACACCAAGATTTATTTTGATAATTTAGGTGGAGATATTCAGGCTTATACGATAGGAATTGGGGAAGCAAAAGGTTTTGATTTAGGCCAACATTTATATCCTTCTGAAAGTATTAAAACATGCAAATAAAAAATTGTCGTTAATTCAGTCTCTAAACCTCCAATAAAGAAATAGTTTCATAGTGATAAAATCAATATTTTGCTTCGTTTTAAATATATTTTTATTCACATTGTTTGCATACCAATTTGAGAGAGACTGAATAATTATTATATTAATTCTCTATATCCATGTCTATATAATGTTAATTTTGGCAGGCAATTTAAATACCTGAATAGTGAGATCACAATTTAAAAGTTCATCTTTTCTTCTTTTTCTATTAACCATTTGTATAAATGTCTTGCTTGTTTCATGCACTAATCGCGATTCGAAAAAAGAAAAAATTGTTGAATTGGAGAAATCTAAATCCGGGCAAATTTATCATTGGTCGGAGACAGAAGGTGAAGAATTTATCAACCAAATTCGCCAAAATATAACCACAGCTGAAGCCTGGGAAAAGCGGGCTGAACAAATAAGTAATAATATTTTACAGATAACAGGTCTGGAGCCATTACCTGAGAAATGCCTACTCAATCCCATTTTTGGAGAGACTCGCATATTCGATGGATATCAGGTTCAGAATGTAGCATTTGAAAGCCTGCCTGGAGTTTATGTGACAGGAAGTTTGTATAGTCCAACTGAGATAAACGGGATACCTCCAGGAATATTGAGCCCCCATGGACACTGGCCTAATAAAGAGGATTATGGTCGCTATCGACCGGATGTGCAAAAAAGATGCGCTGCCATGGCGCGCATGGGTGCCATAGTTTTCTCCTACGATATGGTAGGTTATGGCCAGCTCACTGAAATTGGCTGGCAACACAAACACCCGGAAACCATGAAACTCCAAATTTGGAATGGTATTCGTGCAATAGATTTCCTGCTTTCGAGGGGTGTCAACCCTGAGCTGATTGGTTGTACAGGTGCATCCGGAGGCGGTACACAGACTTTCCAAATTGCGGCGGTTGATCACCGTGTTTCTCTTTCTGTTCCTGTGGTAATGGTTTCAAACCGTCATTTCGGAGGGTGCATTTGTGAACTCGGAATGCCCATTCATGAAAATAAAGACTTCAAAACTAATAATGTTGAAATCGCTGCTTGCATAGCTCCCAAACCCCTTTTACTGGTTTCTGTAGGCACAGACGCAACAGAATCTACACCTGAGATTGAGTATCCTATTCTCAAATATATTTATGGCTTATTTGGTAAATCAGAGTTGGTGGAGAATGCTCATCTTCCCAATGATGAGCATGGTTATGACTATAATAAACGAGCCGCTGTTTATCCATTTCTGGCCAAACACCTGGGCCTTGATCTTTCCAGGGCAATGAATCCCAATGGATCTCTAAATGAAGATGGGATAGTTATTGAAGAGATTGAAGTTCTTTACACATTTGATGAAAATAATCCATACCCATACCATATTGTTAGAAATAACGATGATATCATTTGGGATTGGAATAAGAAAATGAAATAAGTTGTTAATTTAAAATAATAGTGTACATGACTAAATTAATTATTTCTGCCCTAATGATTGCTGCTTTTGCAAGCTGTCAACCCCCTTCGAATCAGTACACGGAAGTACTTTTATCTGATGATTTCAGTTCGATTCGTCGTGGCCCATATTCCGCTGAAGTAGGGGCCCACACCGAGTACCACTATTTACATGAGGCTGCCCCTCGTTCTCAATGGGCAGTTTCTGCATTTACATGGATTCCTGCTTCTCAGCGAGCTTGGCATGTACGGCAGGAAGGGGATGATCGGCAAATGATACAGATTTTAGAAAATGATCCAGGCAAGCATACACATCCGATGGTTGTGGCCGGTGAGCAGGATTGGGAAGACTATGTTGTAGAAATGCAATTTACTCCTGAGTCAAAGAACCTGCAAAGTGGTTTCGTTTTTCGCTACCAGAATGATCGATGTTATTATTTTGCCGGCGTCATGGGAGACTCGATGATGCTGAAAATGGTTAAGCATGCTACTGCATTTCATAAACCTTACGAAGTGATACTCGGTTCAACCTATCTGAAATGGGATAAAAATGAACAACTAACTATGCACATTGAGGCACAGGATTCTAAAATATCATTAAGTATCAAAGGTGAAAAGATCACGGTCGAGGACAGCACCTACCCCAATGGAAAAATTGGTTTGATGGCGGATATTCCTACCAAATACCACCAGGTAGAAGTAAAAACAACCAAGGCTGAACTTGAGAGGATAAAAATATCGAGAGAAAAATATGCAAATGAACTTTCTGAAATAAAGGAGGACATACCAAAGATGAAGGTCTGGAAAAAGATCAGCACACCTTTGTTTGGTGTAGGACGAAACCTGAGGTTTGGCGATTTGAATAATGATGGACAAATTGATATGCTGATCGGTCAGGTAATGCATTATGGTCCGCAAGACCAAAACAGTGAATTAAGTTGCCTGACTGCCATGACATTTGATGGTGAAATATTATGGCAAACAGGAACTCCCGACAAATGGAAAAATCACCTGACGAACGATGTTGCCTTCCAAATCCATGATCTGGATAATGATGGAAAAACTGAAGTTATTTATACCATGAACAAGGAAATAATCGTGGCAGATGGTGCTACTGGTAAAATTAAATATAAAAAATCTACCCCCGTAGTTACAGACCAGGAGATTATCAGTCCTGCCACGCACAATATGTTTGGCAATATATTGGGTGATTGCCTTTATTTCTGTGATTTGCGAGGAACAGGTTATGATCGGGATATTATCATAAAAGACAGATATAGAAGAGTTTGGGCAATGGATGACAAGTTGAATATCCTTTGGTATAGAAATGTAAATACAGGTCACTATCCATTTGCATACGATGTAGATCAGGATGGAAAAGATGAGCTTCTTATTGGTTATACTATGTTAGATGATGATGGGAGTACCATCTGGACACTTGAAAATGAAGTGGATGATCATGCCGATGGAGTTTCTATGGTAGAATATATTGAAGGCGAAGATCCAATTTTCATGTGTGCGGCCAGTGATGAAGGCGTATTTTTCGCAAACATGCATGGTGAAATTATTAAACATCATTATATCGGTCACGGCCAAAATCCTGCTGTTGCCAATTTCAGAGATGACTTACCGGGCCTTGAATCTATCTCCATTAATTTCTGGGGAAATCAGGGTATCATTCATTATTACGATGCCAGTGGTGATATTTATCATGATTTCGAGCCCAATCAATACGGGAGTATGATGCTGCCATTAAACTGGACTGGGAAATCAGAAGAGTTTTTTGTACATAATCCTAATGTTGATGAAGGAGGTGTATTTGATGGCTGGGGAAGAAAAGTATTGGAATTTCCAGATGATGGTCATCCTGATATGTGCAACGCTGTGCTGGATATTACAGGTGATGGTCGGGATGAAATTGTTGTTTGGAATCCCAATTCGATATGGGTTTATACACAGGAAAATAACCCTTTATCAGGAAAACTCTACAAACCAATTAGAAATGAGCTTTATAACTATTCTAATTATCAGACTACCGTTTCATTACCAGGTTGGGATAAATAACATTGTCCAACTATATCGGTGTTAGAACGATGCTGTCCTGATTAATAGCTTGTAAATTTACTCATGTTGTTGGTGTGTAAGAACTCCAAAATAAATACCGTGATAGAATTAATTCACTATCGAATTTTTCCTTATGGATATTTAGGCAAAAAATGGAAGTGGTTTATTTCATATACAACACACCAATTATTAAAAATATAAAAAATGACCTATGAACAAGCAAGCATTCAATTTCATCTTCATAGCCATTTCGTTCTTTTATGCTGCCGGCACCAGTGCGCAAATTCATGATTTAGATTCACTGGTTGAAAATTCAAAAGAATTTAAGAAGCACATTGAAAGCATTGGAGATACACTGGATTTTTTTAATTCTAATAAGATACTTCATTTCACTTTTGAGTCTAATTTCAAAAACCTGGTTAAGAGGAAAAATAAAGACGAATATCAACCTGCTATATTCAGGATCATGCTTAATGACACCATAAGGCTTTCCCGGAAAGTAAAAATAAAGCCTCGGGGAAATATGCGCAAGAGCACCTGTCATATTCCACCTATCAAAATAAATTTCCCTAAAAAGGAAGTTTATTTGAATCAGTTAAAGGAGTTTGACAAAATGAAAATGGTGCTGAATTGTGAAAAAGGCGATACATATACGCAATATTTGATTTCAGAATATTATACCTATAAAATTCAAAATATACTTACAAAATATAGCTTGAAGGTGCGACTAGTAAGTGTAAAATATATTGATACATCAGGCAGATACAAAGAAAATACCCAGTATGCAATCTTGCTGGAAAATATAGATCAATTAGCAAAAAGACTTGGTGCTATCCGTCTCGAAACCAAAAATGTAAGAGATCAATTAACAGATATAAAAACGCTGACTGACGCATATTTATTTCAATATTTGATCGGCAATACTGATTGGTCAATTCCAGGAATGCACAATATCTATTTGTTAAAGTTCTTGGATATAAAGAAACCCCGCCCTTATGTGGTCCCTTATGATTTTGACTTTGCCGGTATCGTGAATACAACTTATGCCATTCCGGATGAGCAGTTGGGGATAGAATCTGTGAGAGAGCGAGTTTATCGAGGTGTGTGTTTGCCAGAAGCGGAAGTTATCAAAGCAAAAGAACGCATGCTTCAGAAGAAAGAAGAAATTTATCAATTAATGCAAAATGACCAATTGATGAGTAAGTATAACAAAAGGAGCACGATTGCTTATTTGGATGATTTTTTTCAAGTTCTTGAAAATGAAAAATCTTTTAGTAGAAATATTTTGCAAAGCTGTAGGTAGTAACTTTGCTAAACTTTAAAAATATTATTTCTTTTATTTAGCTCAACAGTAAAGACAACCATAATCAATTAAAATATTAATTGGTTTTTTTCATGTTAATAATTAATATAGCAATTCATTTATTTCACTTCAATTTTTATAAACCTAACAAATAAATAATGGAAACAATTGATGTTTATATCGAACAAGCTCCTAACTTACTAATGAAGTATGGAGGTAAATTTCTACTGGCAATTATTGTACTCGTCATTGGACTTTGGATAGCCAAAGTAATAGTCAATGCAGTTGCCAGGTCAATGGAGAAAGGAAATACGGATCCATCCCTGAGACCTTTTCTTAAATCATTGCTATCTACACTACTAAAAGTCCTGGTCATCATTAGCGTCATGACCCTGGTTGGGATTCCAATGACATCATTTATTGCTATACTTGGTGCGGCTGGTCTGGCTGTTGGGCTGGCACTTTCCGGTACATTGCAAAATTTTGCAGGCGGAGTAATGCTGCTGATTTTCAAGCCATTTGAAAAAGGAGATTTCATTGAAGCACAAGGCTTTATGGGTACAGTAAGTGAAATACAAATCTTTAATACAATCCTAAAAACAGTTGATAATAAAACAATAATTATTCCCAATGGTGGCTTATCTACAGGCCCTATGACAAATTTTTCTACGGAGCCAACCCGTCGTGTTGATTTCTCTTTTGGCATTGGATATAATGATGACATTGACAAAGCAAAGTCGGTCATTGATGGGCTGATAAAATCAGACACAAGGATATTTAAGGATCCTGCCCCTTTTATAGCTGTCGGTGAATTGGCTGATAGCTCCGTAAACTTAACAGTTCGAGTTTGGGGTTCTGCTGGTGACTATTGGGGAATTCATTTTGACATGATAGAAAAAGTAAAGAAATCATTTGATAAAGAAGGAATATCTATTCCATTTCCACAAACGGATGTTCATTTATTCCAAAAATAATTACAGTTATAAATCAAAATTAAATATGAGATATTTAGTATTAATCATCTGGCTTTTTGCCGGAACAGTTTTATATGCGCAAGAATCAGACACCACTTACTGGAAAAGATCATTTAATGGATCGATCAATTTCAACCAAGCTGCATTTTCCCAAAACTGGACTGCTGGGGGTGTAAATTCTATTGGATTGAATACCCTGATTAATTATAAGTTTAATTATTTGAAAGGAAAACACTCCTGGGACAATGAGGTAGATTTGCTTTATGGTTTTGTAAATAATGATGGGCAGGGATATCGAAAGAATAACGACAGAATTTATCTCGATACCAAATACGGACACAAAATTTCTCCGAAATGGAATTCATTTGTTGCGCTGAATATGCTGTCTCAATTTGCTGCTGGATTTAAGTATGAACAAGACAGTCTAGACAGGGAGGTGGCTACACTTATATCAGATTTTATGGCGCCGGGTTATTTTACATTATCACTGGGTTTTGAATATGTTCCAAAACCTTATTTCAAATTGAGGCTCGCTCCACTTGCACCTCGATTTACTGTTGTAAGTAATAAGGACTTGTATCAGAATGTGGATAATAATTATGGTGTTGAAATAGGTGAAACCGTCAGAGCAGAATGGCTGGCATTTCAATTAATGGCAGATTTTGATAAAGATTTGAATGAAAATATCAACCTGAAATTCAGGTATGTGTTATTCGCCAATTACGAAACTTTTAATGTCGATCAAATTGATCACCGCCTCGATGCTATATTCAGCGCCAAAATAGCTAAATATTTTGATGTGAATTTAACTGCTATTCTTGTCTATGATTACGATCAGGATAAGGATGTACAACTGAGCCAGGGACTTAGCCTGGGTTTTGTTTATTCGTTTAAGAATTTCAAAGACAAAGAATAAAATTATCCAAGTGGGGAATTATCGAAATCAATATTTGAAAAAGAAAGATCATTTGAGTTTGGGATTTCAAGCAATGGAGTCCCATCAAAATTTTCTGCCAGATACTCTTCAAAAATCATTTTACTATCATTTATAATCATTTTGTCATCACTGGGGAAATGATTATAAATAATGGCCGATATGGATATTTGATGCTTTTTGCATAACTCCAAACTCATAAGGGTATGGTTGATACTACCTACCTTGGCAGAGGTTACTAAAATCAAGGGATAACCCATCTGCTTGATGAAATCAATGATCAGGAATTTTCGCTTTATGGGTACGTACAATCCTCCGGCACCTTCTAATAATATAAGTTCGTGGGATTGTTGTAGTTGTTGGGTAGAATGAGCAATCTTCTGCATATCTATTTCTATGTTTTCTGCTTCTGCAGCAAGATGTGGAGAGGATGGTTTTTCTAGTACGTATGGACAGGTGAGCAAGTTAAGGTCTTCTTCAAGAAGATCAATATCCATAAGTTTTCTGTGCATGATAATATCTTCTGCAATTCCTGAGCATCCTGTTTGAATTAATTTTTGAGTAATAACCTTAACTCCATTTTGAAGAAAATGTCGTGCCAACAGCCCTGTAGCAATTGTTTTACCACAATCGGTATCTATTCCACTTACAAAATGAACTCCTTTCATGAGATTATATTTTTTTTGCTATGATAATTATTGGGTGATAGGTCAATGAAATTCCATTGCCATTGCTCCTGAATTTTTTATTATACTCTTTTTCAAAATTCAACAGTTGACCTTTTGACCAAAATTGTCTTTTTATTCCATTGGCCCCCAAATATTTGATATGTTTTAGTACGTCAATTGGTGATTTGAAATAGAGCTTATTTTCAAATTCTGTTACACTAAGTATTTGAAAGTTCTTGTTCAACAATTTTTGAAGTTCATCTATATTTTTATAATCCAATCCATACCCCAGCACACTTTTTATTTCTTTATAATTTTTAGGTCCAAAAGTTGAAAAGGCTAAAATGCCATCTTTATCCAAAGCCTCATGTGCCCTTTCAAAAAACTTAGAAACATCATTGAACCATTGGATGGTAGAGGCTGAGAGCACTAAATCCAAGTCTTGGGGAAATGGCATACTTTCAGCATCTGCACCGATGAACGACCAATTTTGTTGCCCATCAAGTCTTTTCTTCAAATGCTGCTGTGCGGAAGGTGCGATATCGTTTGCTATATATTTTTCTGCCTTATAATGCGATAGCAATTCCTGAGTAAGTAAACCGGTGCCACACCCAATTTCCAGAACCTTGCCAAAAGGAGAAAGGGAATAATCCAATAATTGTGCGATAAGCCGCTGGCAAATTATTTTTTGGACAGATGCGTGCTTGTTATAAGTCTCGATTTGTCGATCGAATTGCTGCCGGATGTAATCTTTTTTCTTTATCATTTTACATCACAAATTTCCAATAACTGTTGCCAACTATCAATTTCAAGAAATGGAAAATGTGCCCAATTTTTGAAAATTATTTTGGTACTGCCATTCCAGTAATTCGTTTGATTTTGGGTAGGAATTATGAGGTCGGCATCTCCAACCAAAGCACAATCCCAATTGAATTTCGCACCTCCGAATTGCTCAGTATTGTCATAGAAAAATTGCAGCTCGGTTTGCTGGTCTTTTAATGATCTTTGCGACATCAGGTTGGCAGCCAATTTATAGTTGGTCATGCCGCCCAGCATACGAATATTGAATTTCTTCCTGTTGCGCTCATCCCAGTTTGACAGTGTCTTTTCGAATACATCATTGGATATTCCATAGTCATTGTGCATGGGGAAAGGCGTGCCGTTTATGGCGATTGAAGTAGCTATATTTATGTTGCTATCTGACAGTATATTATGAGCGTAACTTACCCCTAAAGACCAGGCGACAAGGTGTATCTTTTTATAGTCAAATGCTGTAATGTCAAAAGTGCTAAATTTCCCATAGTTTGAAAGCATGCAAATATCCATATGGCCACATTTCATATTTTTTACAGCTAACTGATCCATCCCCCAGCCATTAAAAAATAGTATGCATTCGCTGTTTTGATTTCTATTTATCCAGTTCTTATTCATGTAAAAATTTTATGAGGCAACAGTACTTTTATCGTTGGATTTATATTTATAAAATATATCAAATATTGGTTCGAGTTGTTGCTGGGTAATGGAGGCATTTATTGAAAATCGAATCCTGGCAGTACCTTTCGGAACCGTTGGATGCCTTATCGGAAGGGTATAAAACCCATGCCTTTTCATATAATCTGCAAATCCAATCACATCGTGGTTGTTGCCCAAAATATATGGCACGATATGGCTCTCCGCTTGGAGGTTTAGTTTTTGCGAAAAATATCTCCAATTACTATCTATTTGCTGGCGAAGGTGATTTAGCTCGGGTAATTTATTTAAAAGAAATTGTGTCCAGGCAAGATTGAGTGGAGGCAAACCGGTGGTGTAAATCAAGCTTCTAGATCTGTTGACGAGATACTTTTTAAACAAAGCATCACAAATCACAAAAGCTCCAATGGAGGCCAGTGACTTTCCAAATGTGCCTACGATAAAATCTATTTCATCAATGAGTTGTTCCTCTTCAGCACAACCCAGCCCTTTGATGCCAGATACCCCAAACGCATGTGCTTCATCGAGATACAAATAGGTATTGTATTTATGTTTTATATCCACCAACCTTTTTAAATCCGTTTTCAAGCCATCCATACTAAAGATGCTTTCTGTTACGATGAATATATTTTCATAGTCATTGCGGACTTTTTGCAGAATCCTTTCGAGATGATCTAAACTCATATGGTTGAACCTCCTGGAATCTGCAGTACTCAGCTGCATGGCATCGATGATGCTTGCATGAACCTCCTTGTCGGCAATGATCAAATCCTTCTTGTCAGCAATTGCTGGAAGAATGCCCATATTGGCATGGTATCCACTATTATAAACAAGGCATGCCGCTCTGTCAAAAAGTTCTGATAATGTATTTTCTACATTTTTGTACTGCATAATATTGCCGGTGAGCAGGCGGGTAGAGGAAGCGCTAAGGCTAAGTTGTTTGATATTTGATGAACCCAAGAAATCTTCGTAAAACTTTCTATCTTCATTTAATCCCAAATAATCATTGGAAGACAAATTGACCAATCCCGAAGGTGATGACACCGGCAGTGAACGTAAGTTTTTTAACCTTTCCAGCTCCTGGAGATTATCTATATATTTCTGGTTTTTGCTCATAGCTCGGTGACGACATTACGAATGGCAAGGGTGAGCTTTGATAGCTGGTCTTTTTCTATAATATAAGGAGGCATCAGGTAGATTAATCTTCCGAATGGTCGAATCCAAACGCCCTGATCAACAAACATTTTTTGAACTTCAGCTACATTAACTGGCGCTTTCATTTCTACAACACCTATCGCACCCAGCACCCGCACGTCCGCTACTTGTGGCAATGATTTTAATGAACTGAGTTCTTTTTCAAGTTGAGATTGAATGTCCATAATCTTTCTTTCCCAATCATTGGACAACAGTAAGTCGATACTTGCATTGGCTACAGCACAAGCCATTGGATTTCCCATAAATGTAGGCCCATGCATAAAAACCCCAGGATCTCCATTAGAAATGGTATTGGCAATTTGTGCTGTACTAAGGGTGGCGGCAAAGCTCATGTACCCACCGGTAATGCCTTTGCCTAGGGTCATGATATCCGGTGAAACTCCAGCGTGCTGACAGGCAAATAATTTACCGGTACGACCAAAACCAGTAGCGATCTCATCAAATATCAATAATATCCCATGCGCATCGCATATCTTTCTTATTTCCTTAAGAAATGTGGGATGGTAAAATATCATGCCTCCTGCACCTTGTACGATTGGCTCCAGGATGAATGCTACAATATTATCTTTCTTTTCCAGTAATATTTTATTGATGGGTTCTAAATCCTGCTTGTTCCATTCACCATAAAAGTTTGAAGAAGGGGAGGGGACAAAATTTTGTTTGGGAAGATAGTCACCAAAAATATTGTGCATGCCGGTTACGGGATCACAAACAGACATGGCATTCCATGTATCTCCATGATAACCTTTTCGTAAGGATATAAATTCCTTTTTGTTAGGCTCACCTTTGGCATACCAATATTGCAAGGCCATCTTCATGGCTACCTCTACAGACACTGACCCCGAATCGCTAAAGAAAACCCTGTTAAGAGGCCTAGGTGTGATCTCTACTAACTTTCGGGCCAAGGTTACGGCAGGCTCATGGGTAATGCCACCAAACATGACATGAGCCATCTTTTTTAATTGCTTTTCAATTGCGGCATTGAGTACAGGGTGATTATATCCATGAATGACACACCACCAGCTCGACATACCTTCGACAAGCCTTCTGCCGTCTTCCAGTTCTATGAAAACTCCATCTGCACGCTTTACCGGATAGCATGGGATTGGCTTAGTTGTGGAAGTGTATGGATGCCAAATCAGCTCTTTGTCGTAGGCGATGAGTTCTTCGTTGGTGTATTTATTCATTGGAGATAAATTCAAATCCTGCATCTTTAAAAATTACTTTGTCTTCATCGACAGAAGTTCCTATGGTCGTGAGTAGATCACCAACTATTGCGGAATTAACTCCGGCTCTTAAGGCTTTGTGTTGGTATTCTTTAATCAATATTCTTCCGGCAGCAAATCTTATACTTGCCTTTGGGTTTATAAACCTGAAAATCGCAAAGGTTGTCATTACCTCTTCCTCAGTCAGTGGCTTTTTATATCCCAGAGGTGTGCCGGCAACCGGACTTAGCATATTTACGGGTATGGAGTATATTTTCAGTTTTTGTAATATAAAAGCCATTTCAATTCTGTCTATCATAGTTTCCCCCATGCCAATAATGCCACCGGAGCAAATATCCAGACCAACCTCCTGGGCCCAATGAATGGTTTGTATTTTTTCATCCATCGTGTGGGTTGTGCAAACCTTTGGAAAATAGGAGGGGGAGGATTCCAAATTACAGTGGTAGGTCGAAACACCATTTTCTTTTAGTTTTTGCAATTGGTCTTTTGTCAACAATCCCATAGAGGCACATAATTTCAATCCAGTATGCTGCTGGATTTCATGATATATTTCTATCAACTGATTTAGTTGACCTCGGTTGGCCTTTCTTCCGGCAGTTACCAATGACATTCTATTGACACCTTTGCCGGCATTGTAGGTGGCCTGCTCTACAGCTTTGGCTTTATCGATCATGGCATAAACCTCTATTTCGCTGTTGTTATGAATAGACTGGCTGCACCATTTGCAATCTTGCGGGCAATTGCCCGACTTGGCATTGGTAATGGAACATAGTTCCATTTTATTTCCACAAAAATGTAATCTTATATCATCAGCAGCCTGGTACAATTGTTTCTTGTCAACAGATTGAACAAGCAATTTGGCCTCTTCAAAATTGATGAGATCACCGGATATTACTTTTTCTTTTAGCCTATTTATCATCTTAATTATTTGACATAAAAAAACCTGTCATTTCCGGAAGGTATATGACAGGCGCATTTATAAGTTTGCTCACTTTATTTGAAAGACCGCATGAAAATCTTTCATCAGCAGATATTGAAATTATTCTAAATTCTTCATTACGCAAATCAAAGTCATCATGATCCATTTCTTCCTTTAATTCTGAAGCATTTAATTGAAGAGTAAGTGAATCTATAAACTGTTTGCATTTTGTAAAGCCATGATTGCAAAGTTCAACGGCTAAGGTGCCAATTTTTATAATTATGCCAAGAGAAGAAAAAATCGAATATCCTTTCCTTGAATATTGCGAAAATATAAAGTCTGGTTTAGATATGTTTTTTGCGCAAATCATGAGGGTGCAAAAATAGTACTATTTTAGGTGTTTAAAAATTTCAATCATCCCAATAATGCTCATTCGTCCCCGCACTTGTTGCGGGGCCTGTCTGCAAATAGCAGCAAACCATAATGATCAAACCAAATCTGTAAAAGCAAAAGTCTGGTTATTCGTTCTTATAGCTTATTAAAGCGTTTTGGGAAAGAAGGGTTGTTGCATATAGTTAACAGATGCCGGAATAAACCTGCCTACAGGCCACAGGTAGGTCCGGCAATACATTTTACTAAAACAAGCCTGTCTTTCGCAGGCAAGCGTAACACGCAGAGATCGGACATTATAGACAGACCCTATGTTGCCAATGGTGGACCACCGGGAATCGTAATCCTGGTTTTATTGTTTTTATAGTCTGTCCTGACACCTGCAAATTTTGCAGTAAGGTATTCTCCAAGAAAAATCGAACCTGAAATTTTATCACCTTCCATTTTTCCTGAAAAGAGGTAAATTAACGAGTCGCCTGGAATTTGATATTGGCTCTTCATTTTTATTTCATTTCCTTCTACCATACCGATAAGATCCAGCATATTAAAATCAGTCTGATGCATCCCCTGGATCCAATTACCATCCTGATTGATAAATAATTTATGGTTGCTTTTTCCACTTAGGAAAGATATCTCTAAATCCCAATGCCCATTGACATCTGCTTTTGCAGCTTTCAGCTTATCATTTATTGGTGGTCGTTTTTTGGACAAAATACCGTAAAGACGCTCAGCGACCACTTCTGCATTTCCGGGTTGCATCTGGTTTGGTGTAATATTAATGGATGTCATATTATCTTTGGATTTGCTTCCAATAGCAATCCTGGTTTTATTTCTTGCTACTTCCTCGGCAACTTCTTCACCAGTAATATTTAATTGACCTGCGTCCCATTTTATATGTAGAACCGGCGCATGGTTAGAAAGGCCTTTGGGCTGCGTAACTTCAGTACTTATTCCTTTTATAGAAACTATTTTTTTAGAAATGAGGTCAAGCCACGATATCCATGCTTTCCATTCGGCTTTATGGTCACGAGAAATCCAGGCCTCAACTCCGGCAAGCATCCCCAGCATTTCTTCTTTGCCAACTTTATTGTCTCTGCCAGGGCCATGATGAGGAGAACTCGCCTGCCATGTGGACATCAAGATATCTTTCTTTCCCAGTAACAATCCGGCGCATTGGGGACCGCAAATAGCTTTTCCACCACTATACGCAACAACTGTAGCACCTTGTGTAAGATGAACAGGAGGAAGGGTAAGGTTTTCTGCCGCGGCATCCATGACAACAGGAATGCTATGAGGTTTTGCCAGCTCTGCTATCACTTCCAGCGAAAATGGCTGTCCAGGCTCTGATTGATCGCAGGCCAACACATAAATCATTGCCGTCTTGTTATTGATGGCTTTTTGCATTTCTTCAGCAGTATCCACAGTAATGACTTTCACACCAATATTTCTGACGGCATGGTCGTAAACGTTTCTGGAGTACCGAGGTATAATAACCTCTGTTTTTTCCATACCTTCAAGATTAGGTATGCGAATCAACAATTCGGGGTTTCCTCCTGTAACGCATGCAGCAGTAAAATGCTTTAAGGCTGCTGCACAACCGGCTGCCACAACCCCCCATTCGGTCTTGGTTAATTCGCCCAGCTTCTTGCCGATACCAAAAGCCAATTCATCATATTGCACGAAATAACCGGAAGCTGCCTCCATGGCCTTTAGTACTTCAGGTCTTTCTACCGAACCACCCAAAATGGTAAATGTTCCTCTGCAATTGATAATAGGCTCGACACCCAGTGATCGATATATGTTTTCTTCTTCTCCTATGTTTTGTGCGTCATTCGGACTGGCGAGCAAGTCTGGTGCCATGGTGGTACCAACCAATGGTATCACTGATAACTGTTTAATAATTTCCCTTCGATTCATAGGTAGATATTTTAGTTTTATGCAACAGAAAAAGTAAGAAAATATTTAATCATAAGCAATTGTAGAAAGCTATTTTAAAGCATTATTTAGCTATAGTAATCTCAACTTTACAAACTACCGAATTTATATTTTACTAAAAGGGGTACTTCAATAGAGTAATTATATTATAACTTTAACATGAAGTCATTAAAATACTTTTAACCAAACTTATATGGATATGATATTATTAATATCACCACGCAGATTCACCATATTCGTGACTCTGAGGGGGGGTGGCAAAGAGATGCATTGCATTATTGTAATGCTATTTTGTTAGGAGAATTGGCTTAGGTTTCGACTCTCCATTATTTAAGTTGGGCTCTAATTTTTCAGGTACAAAACGCTGTGGATATTTTTTAATTTCTAAAGTATAATGAAAATCTTCCACGATTTGCATTTTTGGCATCGATTGCTCTGGAACATCAGATATCCTTATGGAATATTTGAAATTATTTATTGATGCAAGCTGACTATTAATCATATTCACTATTGAATCAGCCTCAATAGCCTTATAAATATTTAAGTGCTCCTTAAATTTGTCTGCATCAAAGCGATTTAATTGGTCATAATTTGATTCCTGAGCAAAGACATTTGCCGAAAGCGCAATTGAAATAATTGATATTAATAGCGATTTAATCATGGTGATTTTGGTTATTTCTATGTGCAAGATACCATTTATACTTTTTAGTTTATACGTTTAAATGTGTTGAGGGATTGCATATGGTGCACGATAAACTTTCGTAAGCATAGCATTTGCTTCAGTATCGTTTTTAAATTCTCTTATTAAAGGGTCAAACTCCAGACTTCGGCCTAATCGATAAGATATGTTTGCCAAATGAATCAAAGAACATGAAAGCACACCATCTTCAATCTTCGCATTTAAATGTTGAGTATCATTGTTCTTTATTGCTTCAGTAAAATTCAAATAATTATTCCCCAATCCACTTCCGGATTGTCCCGGGGTTCTTTCTTTTCCATGATATGTCTCCCATCTATCAACGTTTTTCAACATATACCCTTCAGAACCCATGAATATATTTCCGACAGTATTGGCGCTACTTGTCATATACCCTCCTGCGGCATCATCTTTTTTTCGGCCTCCAAATCCTTCCAAATTATGATCCCAGTGCCTTACCTCAAATACGAGCATTTTTTTCTTATCGCCCATTCCTTGCTCGTTATCAAACTCAAAAGTAGAGACCTGGGTATTTGGCGTTTCCTGATCATCATCAAACATAAAATGAGCTCCTGTTGAGGTAATTTTTGTAGGCAAGCCAACATTCATTCCCCATCTGGCAATATCCATTTCGTGTACCCCCTGATTGCCCATATCGCCATTGCCGTAATTCCACTGCCAATGCCAATTGTAATGAAATTTGTTTTGTGAAAATGGCTTTTTCGGAGCAGGTCCCATCCACAAATCATAGTGAACACCATTAGGGACAGGTTCATTGGGTGTTTTGCCGATAGTATCCCTTCGTTTATAGCACATTGCTTTTCCGTAGTAAACTTCTCCCAATTTGCCGCCATGTAAATATTCCGCCATGGATTGTGCGCAAGGATTGCTCCTTTGCTCTGCACCATCTTGCACGATTACGTTGTATTTATTTGCAGCTTCCAAAAGTTTTTGTCCCTCGTGAAATGTATGACAACATGGTTTTTCTACTGAAACATGCTTGCCGGCCTGAATGGCCCAGATTGCTGCCAGTGCATGCCAGTGATTTGGCGTTACAATCGAAACAGCATCGATACTCTTATCTTCATATAACTTCCTTAAATCCGTATAAATTTTTGGTTTTGGAATGTCCAAATCCGTAAAGTGTTTCTTCACCCGCTCATCAAAAAGGCTTTCATCCACATCGCAAATAGCCGCAACGCGAACATTGTCAATAGCATTATATGATTTGATGTGATTTTGACCCATACCATGAATGCCAATGACGGCAACGTTGAGCCTGTCGTTTGCACCTTTCCAGCTGCTATTTTTCCCAAAAATATAGGGAGCTGTAGTTAACGCCATGGATAATGAAGCAGCTTTTTTGGCAAATGTTCTTCTGTGGATTTTTTTCATAG